>NZ_SJXI01000021.1:0-171482 GCF_004337455.1 Parafrankia sp. BMG5.11
TCACTCACCCGCCACACATCTCGCGGGCCGGCGCGGAGCGCCCTGATCTACGGTGGGCTGATCCGGGTGGGGGTGGATGATCCGCAGGGGCGGCGACAAACGAGGATGCCAGGATGGCCAGCACCAGACCGCCCAGCCAGGGCACCGCGCCGGACCAGCCGTCCCCGGCCGACCAGACACCAGAAGACACGCCGTCGCAGACGCTCACCCTGTCGACGGGCCCCACGCTGCCATCAGAAGCTGCGACGCCGGGAACGGAAGCCGCGCCGGTGCAAGAAGCCGCCCCCGCGCAGGAAGCCACGGACAGGCCCATAGCCGCCCCGGCACCGGAGGCCGCCGACACGCCTGTAGCCGGGCCGGCGGCGCTGAGGTCACCGAAGCCGCCGCGGCGGCCCCGACCGGACCGTGCGGAGCTTCTCGCGGCCTATGGGAAGACCGTCCCGGACCTCGTCGGTCCGGAGACCCGGGTGCTGCTGTGCGGTATCAATCCGTCCCTGGAGTCCGGCGCCACCGGATTCCATTTCGGGACGCCCAGCAATCGGCTCTGGCCGGTCCTGCACTTCGCCGGGTTCACCGGGCGCCGGCTGCATCCGTCCGAGACCGAGCACCTACGCGCCCGGGGCATCGGAATCACGAATCTGGTGCACCGCTCGACCGCTCGCGCCGATGAGATCGCTGACGACGAAATCAGGGCCGGTGTGCCGGTACTCATCGAGCTTGTCGAACGGATCCGCCCGGAATGGGTCGCCTTTCTCGGGCTCGCCGCGTACCGCATCGGCTTCGGGCGGCGGACGGCGAAGGTCGGTCGACAGCCGGAGCGCATCGGTCCCGCCGGGGTGTGGCTGCTGCCGAACCCCAGTGGGCTGAACGCGCACTACCAGCTACCCGACCTTGTCCGGGTCTACGGCGAACTGCGCGAGGCCGCCTTCGGGCCTGTCACGGCCACCACGCCGACAGCGGGCCCGACCGCGGGTCCCTGGGCTCAGGTCCGGACACGGCGGCGGCTGACGGCGGCTGACGGCGACGGCGGTCGGTGGCGCCGGCCGACGCAAACGCCGAACGGCCCGGTGAACCGCGTACCTGCACGGTTCACCGGGCCGTCCCGGTCACAAGAGTCGGACGCCCGAGCCGGATACCCGACACCGGGCGCCTGACGCCAGGCGACGAGCGCCCGGCCGTCAGACACCAGGCCTGGCACCGGGTGCCGGACGAGCGCGGTCACTGCCGCGGTCGCCCGGCACCGGAGTCAGGCTCGCTGGCTCAGCGGTAGTCGCCCGAGCTGCGGTAGTCGAACTCGTCCAGCGGGACGGCCTGGCCGGATCCGGCACCGAAGGCGCCGTACTCGACCGAGGCGCCGTCCTCGTAGCCGCTGACCGAGTACATCGCCGCGCGCGCCTCGTCGGTCGGCTCCACCCGGATGTTGCGGTACCGGGAGATGCCGGTACCCGCCGGGATGAGCTTTCCGATGATGACGTTCTCCTTGAGGCCGACCAGCGAGTCCGAGCGGGCGTTGATCGCCGCGTCGGTGAGCACCCGGGTGGTCTCCTGGAAGGACGCCGCCGACAGCCACGACTCGGTGGCCAGCGAGGCCTTGGTGATGCCCATGAGCACCGGGCGGGCCGAGGCCGGCTGGCCGCCGATCTCCACCACGCGCCGGTTCTCGCCCTCGAAGCGGGCGCGCTCGACGAGCTCACCCGGCAGCAGCGTGGTCTCCCCCGACTCGAGCACGTTCACCCGCTTGAGCATCTGGCGGATGATGATCTCGATGTGCTTGTCGTGGATCGACACACCCTGCGACCGGTACACCTCCTGGACCTGGTCGACCAGGTGGAGCTGCACCTGGCGCGGGCCGAGGATGCGCAGCACCTCGTGCGGGTCGACGGCGCCGTCGATCAGCTGGGCGCCGACGTCGACCCGCTCGCCCTCACGGACCCGCAGCCGGGAGCGGCGGGAGACCGGGTAGGCGATCTCCTCGCTGCCGTCGTCGGGGACGATGACGACCTTGAAGGTCTTCTCCGTCTCCTCGATCTTGACCCGGCCGACGACCTCGCTGATCGGGGCCTTGCCCTTGGGGCTACGGGCCTCGAACAGCTCGACGACACGCGGCAGACCCTGGGTGATGTCGTCACCGGCGACGCCACCGCTGTGGAAGGTACGCATCGTGAGCTGGGTTCCCGGCTCACCGATGGACTGGGCGGCGACGATGCCGACGGCCTCGCCCACGTCCACCAGCTTGCCGGTGGCCAGCGAGCGGCCGTAGCAGTGCGCGCAGACACCCATCCGCGACTCGCAGGTGAGCGCCGAGCGCACCCGCACCGACTCGATCCCGGCCTCGATGATCTGGCCGATGACCACGTCGCCGGCGTCGGCGCCGGCCGGGACGACGACCTCACCCTGGGCGTCCACCGCGTCGGAGGCGAGCGAGCGGGCGTACGCGGAGGTCTCCGCGTAGCGGTCGCGCACCAGCACCCCGTCCGGTCCCTTGCGGGCGATCCGGGTCAGGATGCCGCGCTCGGTGCCGCAGTCCTCCTCGCGGACGATGACGTCCTGGCTGACGTCCACCAGACGACGGGTCAGGTAACCCGAGTCGGCGGTCCGCAGGGCGGTGTCGGCGAGACCCTTACGGGCACCGTGCGTCGAGATGAAGTACTCGACGACGGTGAGGCCCTCGCGGAAGTTCGCCTTGATCGGCCGCGGGATGATCTCACCCTTGGGGTTGGAGACCAGTCCGCGCATGCCGGCGAGCTGCCGGATCTGCATCATGTTTCCGGCGGCCCCGGAGTTGACCAGCGTGTAGACCGGGTTGGTCTCCGGGAAGTTCGCCTCCATGGCCTCGGCGATCTTGTTCGTCGCCTCGGTCCAGATCTGCACCAGCTCGCTGCGGCGCTCCTCGTCGGAGAGGAAACCGCGGCCGAACTGCTTCTCGACCCGCTCGGCCCGCTGCTCGTACTCGTCGAGGATCTGGGCCTTGTTCGGCGGAGCCACGACGTCCTCGATCGCCACCGTCACACCGGACCGGGTGGCCCAGTAGAAACCGGCGCTCTTGAGGGCGTCCAGCGTCGCAGCGACCTGGATCTTCGGGTACCGCTCGGCGAGGTCGTTGACGATCGCCGCCTGCGCCTTCTTGTTCAGCTGGGCGTTGATGAAGGGGTAGCCCTCCGGCAGCGCCTCGTTGAGCAGGCAGCGCCCGAACGTGGTCTCCAGGGTGAACGGGTCACCCGGCAGCCAGTCGGCGGGCGGCGCCCACTCGGCGGGGGGCGTGCTCTCCCGCAGCCGCACCTGGATGCGGGCCTGCAGGTGGATCTCCCGCGCGTCGAAGGCCATCTGGGCCTCGGCGACGCTGGAGAAGAACCGGCCCTCGCCGATCGCACCCTCGGACACCCGGGACAGGTGGAACACCCCGGTGACCATGTCGAGGCTGGGCATGGCCAGCGGACGGCCCGACGCCGGCGACAGGATGTTGTTGCTCGACAGCATCAGGATCCGGGCCTCGGCCTGCGCCTCGGCGGACAGCGGCAGGTGCACCGCCATCTGGTCGCCGTCGAAGTCCGCGTTGAACGCGGTGCAGACCAGCGGGTGGATCTGGATGGCCTTGCCCTCGACCAGCTGCGGCTCGAAGGCCTGGATGCCGAGGCGGTGCAGGGTCGGCGCCCGGTTGAGCAGCACGGGGTGTTCGGTGATGACCTCTTCGAGGACGTCCCACACGACCGGGCGGGCCCGCTCGACCATGCGCTTGGCCGACTTGATGTTCTGCGCGTGGTTGAGGTCGACCAGGCGCTTCATCACGAACGGCTTGAACAGCTCGAGCGCCATCTGCTTGGGCAGGCCGCACTGGTGCAGCTTGAGCTGCGGGCCGACCACGATGACCGAACGGCCCGAGTAGTCGACGCGCTTGCCGAGCAGGTTCTGGCGGAACCGGCCCTGCTTGCCCTTGAGCATGTCGGACAGCGACTTGAGCGGACGGTTGCCGGGCCCGGTGACGGGCCGGCCGCGGCGGCCGTTGTCGAACAGCGCGTCGACGGCCTCCTGCAGCATCCGCTTCTCGTTGTTGACGATGATCTCGGGCGCGCCGAGGTCGAGCAGCCGCTTGAGCCGGTTGTTCCGGTTGATCACCCGGCGGTACAGGTCGTTCAGGTCGGAGGTGGCGAACCGGCCACCGTCGAGCTGGACCATCGGCCGCAGGTCCGGCGGGATCACCGGAACGCAGTCGAGCACCATCCCCATCGGGGAGTTGCGGGTGTTCAGGAACGCCGACACGACCTTGAGCCGCTTGAGCGCGCGGGCCTTCTTCTGCCCCTTGCCGCTGCGGATGGTCTCGCGCAGCGACTCCGCCTCGGCGGCCAGATCGAAGTCGGCGAGCCGGTGCTGCAGCGCCTCGGCGCCCATGCCGCCCTCGAAGTACTGGCCGAACCGGTCGCGCAGTTCGCGGAAGAGCAGCTCGTCCGGCTCGAGGTCCTGGACCTTCATGTTCTTGAACCGATCGAAGACCCGGTCGAGGTCGTCGATCTTGCGCTGGGAGCGGTCACGGATCTGGCGCATCTCGCGCTCGGCCGACTCGCGCACCTTGCGGCGGGCGTCGCCCTTGGCGCCTTCGGCCTCGAGCTGCGCCAGGTCCTCCTCCAGCTTGCGCTGGCGGGTCTCGACGTCGGCGTTCTTCTTGTCCTCGAGCTGCTGCTTCTCAACGCCGATGCGGGCCTCGAGAGTCGGCAGGTCGCGGTGCCGGGAGTCGATGTCGACCTTGGTGATCATGTAGGCGGCGAAGTAGATGACCTTCTCGAGGTCCTTCGGCGCCAGGTCGAGCAGGTAGCCGAGACGGCTCGGCACGCCCTTGAAGTACCAGATGTGGGTGACGGGGGCGGCGAGCTCGATGTGGCCCATCCGCTCGCGGCGCACCTTGGCGCGGGTGACCTCGACGCCACAGCGCTCACAGATGATGCCCTTGAACCGGACCCGCTTGTACTTCCCGCAGTAGCACTCCCAGTCCCGGGTCGGACCGAAGATCTTCTCGCAGAAGAGCCCGTCCTTCTCCGGCTTGAGGGTGCGGTAGTTGATCGTCTCCGGCTTCTTGACCTCACCGAACGACCACTGGCGGATGTCGTCCGCGGTGGCCAGGCCGATGCGCAGCTCGTCGAAGAAGTTGACGTCCAGCAAGACTGTCGCCTGCTCTCTCTTTCTCAGTCGGGACGCTGCCGGGGCCCCCGGGCCGGGGCCTGTGGGCTCCTACCCGGGTGGCACGAGTGGACGGGGGCGGGGGCCCGCCGTGACCGGCCGCAGCCGGTCGGCGCATCCGCCAGGCGGACCCCCCGTCACGTCAGACCTCTTCGACGCTGCTCGGCTCACGCCGTGACAGGTCGATACCGAGCTCCTCCGCCGCGCGGAAGACGTCCTCGTCGGTGTCCCGCATCTCGATGGAGACCCCGTCGCTGGACAGCACCTCGACGTTGAGGCACAGCGACTGCATCTCCTTGATGAGGACCTTGAACGACTCCGGGATACCGGGTTCCGGGATGTTCTCGCCCTTGACGATCGCCTCGTAGACCTTCACTCGGCCGACGACGTCGTCCGACTTGATCGTGAGGAGCTCCTGCAGGGCGTAGGCGGCGCCGTACGCCTCGAGCGCCCACACCTCCATCTCACCGAACCGCTGGCCGCCGAACTGCGCCTTACCACCGAGCGGCTGCTGCGTGATCATCGAGTAGGGCCCGGTCGACCGGGCGTGGATCTTGTCGTCGACCAGGTGCAGGAGCTTGAGGATGTAGATGTAGCCGACCGCCACGGGGTACGGGTACGGCTCTCCGGTGCGGCCGTCGTACAGCTCGGCCTTGCCGGAGGAACCGATCATCTGCTGACCGTCCCGGTTGGGCAGGGTGGCGTCGAGCAGGCCGGTGATCTCCTCCTCGCGGGCACCGTCGAACACCGGCGTCGCCACGTTGGTACCGGGCGGGGCCGCGTCGGCGCCGATGCCGCGCAGGCGCTCCTTCCAGCCCTCCGTGCCGGAGTCGACCTGCCAGCCGGTCTTGGCGACCCAGCCGAGGTGCGTCTCCAGGATCTGGCCGATGTTCATACGACGCGGCACACCGTGCGGGTTCAGCACGACGTCGACGGCGGTGCCGTCGGGGAGGAAGGGCATGTCCTCCACCGGCAGGATCTTGGCGATGACGCCCTTGTTGCCGTGCCGGCCGGCGAGCTTGTCACCGTCAGTGATCTTGCGCTTCTGGGCCACGTAGACGCGGACCAGCTCGTTCACGCCCGGGGGCAGCTCGTCGCCGTCCTCGCGGGAGAACACGCGGACACCGATGACCTTGCCGGACTCGCCGTGCGGCACCTTCAGCGAGGTGTCGCGGACCTCCCGGGCCTTCTCACCGAAGATCGCGCGCAGCAGGCGCTCCTCCGGGGTCAGCTCGGTCTCGCCCTTCGGGGTGACCTTGCCGACCAGCACGTCACCGGGCGACACCTCGGCACCGATCCGGATGATGCCGCGCTCGTCGAGGTCGGCGAGGACCTCCTCGGCGACGTTCGGGATGTCCCGGGTGATCTCCTCCGGGCCCAGCTTGGTGTCCCGGGCGTCGACCTCGTGCTCCTCGATGTGGATCGAGGAGAGGACGTCGTCCTGCACCAGGCGCTGGGAGAGGATGATCGCGTCCTCGTAGTTGTGCCCCTCCCACGGCATGAAGGCCACCAGGAGGTTCTTGCCCAGCGCCATCTCGCCGTTGTCGGTGCACGGGCCGTCGGCGATGACCTGGCCGGCCTCGACGCGGTCGCCCTCGAAGACGATCGGCTTCTGGTTGATGCAGGTGCCCTGGTTCGACCGGCGGAACTTCGCCAGGCGGTAGGTGCGCCGCGTCCCGTCGTCGTGCATGACGGTGATGTAGTCGGCCGACAGGTCCTCGACCACGCCGGACTGGCCGCAGACGACCACGTCGCCGGCGTCCTTGGCCGCGCGGGCCTCCATGCCGGTGCCGACCAGCGGAGCCTCGGAACGCAGCAGCGGAACCGACTGGCGCTGCATGTTCGAGCCCATCAGGGCACGGTTGGCGTCGTCGTGCTCGAGGAAGGGGATCATCGCCGTCGCGACGGACACCATCTGCCGCGGCGAGACGTCCATGTAGTCGACCTCGTCCGGCGGGATGAACTCGACCTCACCGCCCTTGCGGCGGACCAGGACGCGGTCCTCGGCGAACGTGCCGTCCGGGTTCAGCGGGGTGTTCGCCTGCGCCTTGACGTGGCGGTCCTCCTCGTCCGCGGTCAGGTAGTCGATCTGGCCGGTGACCCGGCCGTTCTCCACCTTGCGGTACGGGGTCTCGACGAAGCCGAACGGGTTGACCCGCGCGAACGTCGACAGCGAGCCGATCAGGCCGATGTTCGGGCCTTCCGGCGTCTCGATCGGGCACATCCGGCCGTAGTGGCTGGGGTGCACGTCGCGGACCTCGAAGCCGGCCCGCTCCCGGGACAGACCGCCGGGGCCCAGCGCCGACAGGCGGCGCTTGTGGGTCAGGCCGGCCAGCGGGTTCGTCTGGTCCATGAACTGGGAGAGCTGGCTGGTGCCGAAGAACTCCTTGATGGAGGCGACGACCGGCCGGATGTTGATCAGGGTCTGCGGCGTGATCGCCTCGACGTCCTGGGTCGTCATGCGCTCGCGGACGACGCGCTCCATCCGGGCCAGGCCGAGGCGGACCTGGTTCTGGATGAGCTCGCCGACCGTGCGCAGGCGCCGGTTGCCGAAGTGGTCGATGTCGTCGACCTCGTAGTTGTCCGGGTCCTGGCCCGCGTGCAGCTTGACGATGTACTCGATCGTGCGGACGACGTCGTCCTCGGTGAGGACGCCGACGTCGTGCGCGACCTCGAGGGTCAGCTTCTTGTTCACCTTGTAGCGGCCGACCTTGGCCAGGTCGTAGCGCTTCGGGTTGAAGAAGAGGTTCTCCAGCAGGGTCTGCGCCGACTCCCGCGTCGGCGGCTCGCCCGGGCGCAGCTTGCGGTAGATGTCGAGCAGGGCGTCGTCCTGGCTGGAGGTGTGGTCCTTCTCCAGGGTGACCCGCATCGACGGGAAGTCGCCGAAGCGCTCCAGGATGCGGGCCTCATCCCAGCCCAGGGCCTTGAGCAGGACGGTGACCGACTGGCGGCGCTTGCGGTCGATGCGGACGCCGACGGTGTCCCGCTTGTCGATCTCGAACTCGAGCCAGGCCCCCCGCGAGGGGATGACCTTGCAGGAGAACAGATCCTTGTCGGACGCCTTGTCGATCGCCTTCTCGAAGTACACACCCGGGGACCGGACGAGCTGGCTGACCACCACGCGCTCGGTGCCGTTGATGACGAACGTGCCCTTCGGGGTCATGAGCGGGAAGTCGCCCATGAACACCGTCTGGCTCTTGATCTCACCGGTGGTGTTGTTGGTGAACTCGGCGGTGACGAACAGCGGCGCCGAGTAGGTCATGTCCTTGTCCTTGCACTCCTCGACGGAGTACTTGGGGGGCTCAAACCTGTGATCCCGGAAGGACAGGGACATCGAGCCGGAGAAATCCTCGATCGGGGAGATCTCCTCGAAGACCTCCTCGAGCCCGGAGGTGATGGGGACATCGTTCCTGTCGGCGTCGATGGCCTCCTGGACCCGCTCCGCCCAGATGTCGTTGCCGATCAGCCAATCGAATGACTGCGTCTGCAGGGCGAGAAGATCCGGGACCTCGAGGGGCTCGATGATCTTTGCGAACGAGATGCGGGAGGCGGAACGCGAGGCGGCCAAGGTGGTCCTTCCGGTGGCCTGATCGTGGGGCTGGCGTCGCGGATGTCAAGGATCCGTAAGGGGGTGGTCAGGTGATCAGTGTCTCGCTACGGTTGTGCGGAACGTCGGCGGGGGGTACCCCGGCAATGCGAGGATCCCGAGATGGAGACTGCGTCGCGGATGCGGCAACCAGCCGGGCGGCGACCGCCCGTGCGGACGCCGGCGCGGGCGAAACGGTGGGGCCGAGCGCCCGCGTGATGCCTGGAGTCCACTGACTCGGGGCATGACGGAGCGGCCGCGGGTCTGGTCGGCACGTGTGTGGCAAGGCCACGCGGCGCCGGCGCGGCGATCTCGGATCGACGTGTCGGTGCAAGGGCGAGAAGTCTCGTTCGGGTCTCGGTTCGGACAGCCGGGCCGCCGTGCCCGCAAGCGAGACACGGCCACGCCGCTCTCGCGTCACCCCGAACCCGCTGAGGCGGCAGGTGCCCGGTCAATGGACCGAAGGACCGCGGACCGCCCCGCGGCGCGAACCCGATCACCCCAAGGGGCCGGATCCCGATGTCGAACGTGTTACCGACGAGCCCGATGCAACGAGAAAGACAGCGCAAACTAGCAGTGTAGCCGACGGCTTCACTGCTGGCAAGGACGAGACCTGATCACGTCGCGCGCCGCTTCCCTACGAAGGTTCGCGAAATGATGGAACTCCGTAGCCCCGGAGCTAGTCAAGGCCTCAAGGGCAACATCGTCTCGGCCCGATCTCGCCGTTGACACGTCGCTCCAGGTGAGCCGGACCGCCGCCGGCCGTCGGCGGCCGAGCGCCTTCGCCGGCCCGCCCCACGGGAAGATGCCCCGTGAGAAGGCCATTCGTGCATGAGACGGACGAAGACGTCGCCCTGATCGCGCCCACCGACCGGCCGCCCGAACGGCCGATCACGACCTCTCAGGCCGTCCCGCGGGCCCGCCCCACGGCCCGACGACGACACCGAAGTCTTACCACCACCGGCCCCGCCCGCCAGTCGGATCACCACCCGCCGCGCCGCCCCACCGGACCGCCGTGCCACCGTGCCACCGTGCCACCGGACGCCACTGTGCCACCGGACCCGCGCCGCCGCGCCGCACCCGGCCGCACAGTGCCGGACACACCGAAGCCCCGCCCCGGACGTACCGGGACGGGGCTCAAGGTCACCCGCTCCCCGACCGGCGGGAGGCCGGCCGGGGAGCGGGATGTCCGCCGCGACGACAGCGCGCTGGCGCCGGGGCCACGGCGGACCGGTGCCGGCAGGCGGCACCGGTACCGAACTACTTGACGGTGACGGTGGCGCCGGCGCCCTCGAGGGCCGCCTTGGCCTTGTCCGCGGCCTCCTTGGCGACCTTCTCCAGGACGGGCTTGGGGGCGCCGTCCACGAGGTCCTTGGCCTCCTTGAGGCCCAGGCTGGTGAGCGCGCGGACCTCCTTGATGACCTGGATCTTCTTGTCGCCGACGGACTCGAGGATCACGTCGAACTCGTCCTGCTCCTCGACGGCGGCGGCCTCGCCGCCCGCGCCACCGGCCACCGGGCCGGCCGCGATGGCGACCGGGGCGGCCGCGGTCACGCCGAACGTGTCCTCGAACTGCTTCACGAACTCCGAGAGCTCCAGGAGCGTCATCTCCTTGAACGCTTCGAGGAGATCGTCGGTCGAAAGCTTCGCCATGGTGGCGGTTCCTTCCTGGTAATGCCGATCAGATGATCCGGCGCCCGGCCGTGCCGGGGGGTGTCGTCAGGTGGGTGGTCGGTCGTCGCGCCCCGTGGGACGCGGCCCCGCCGGGACACCACCCGCGTGGGCGGCTCGGTGCGGGCCAGCTGTGGCCACACCGGGACACCGCCTCGCGGGACGGGGGTCCCGTCAGGCGTCGCTCGTCAGGCGTCCACGGAGACCGGCTCGGCGCCGGCCGTCTCCTCCCGCTGCGCGCGCAGGGCCTCGGCGAGCCGAGCCACCTGCGACAGCGGGGCGGCGAAGAGGCCGACCGCCTTGGCCAGCGAGCCGTTCATGGCTCCGGCCATCTTGGCGAGCAGGACCTCGCGGGACTCCAGGTCGGCGAGCTTGCGGATCTCCTCCGCATTCATCGCCTTGCCTTCGACGACCCCGCCCTTGACGACCAGAGCCGGGTTGGCGCGGGAGAAGTCCCGCAGGCCCTTGGCCGCCTCGACCGGGTCGCCGCCGACAAACGCGACGGCCGTCGGACCGACGAGCAGGTCGTCGATGCCGGACACGCCGGCCTGTGCCGCGGCGATCTTGGTAAGGGTGTTCTTGACCACCGCGTAGCGGGTGGTCTCGCCGAGGGCGCGGCGCAGCTCGGTGAGCTGACTCACCGTCAGGCCGCGATACTCGGTCAGCACCGCGGCGGTCGAACCACGGAACTCCTCGGCGATCTCCGCCACCGCGGCGGTCTTCTCCGAGTTCGCCATCGGGCTCCTTCAATGGTCGGCCGGCCATATCGAAGGACCCGGAAACGACGAACGCCCCGGCGCAGGAGGCACGGGGCGTCAAGGGCGACGATCTTCGCCCGCCGACCGTACCCACCTGGGTGAGTTCGGAGCCGGCACAGCGGCGATGCGTGAGCCACTTCCCGTCCGCCACCTACGCGGGCCGCTCGGGGAAACCGAGCCTTCGGCCTCCGACGACAGGTCTCCGAAAAACTCGGGACCCGACGGCCGGAGTACGACCAGCGGTCTTCGGTGTGGAACTGTTCATCATCGTAGCAGGAGCAACGCGGAACGAACGAAGGGCACACACCGCGGACGGTGCGTGCCCTCGTCGTGCCGTTCGATTCGAACTGGTCCGGCCCGGTCGTACGATTCCGGTCGAACTCGTCCGGTCTTCCGGTCGGCGCCGTTCCGGTCAGGCCGAGATCTCCTCGAGGAGGTTCCGGGTCCGGTTCGGGTCCACGGGGATGCCGGGGCCCATCGTCGTGGCGAAGGTGACCTTCTTGAGGTACCGGCCCTTGGCCGCCGACGGCTTGACCCGGACGATCTCGTCGAGGGCGACGGTGTAGTTCTCGATGAGCTGGGTCTCGGAGAAGCTCACCTTGCCGATGACGATGTGCAGGTTGCCCTGCTTGTCGACCCGGAAGTTGATCTTACCGCCCTTGATGTCGCCGACGACCTTGGCGACGTCCAGGGTGACGGTGCCGGTCTTCGGGTTCGGCATGAGCCCACGCGGCCCGAGGATGCGGGCGATCCGGCCGACCTTGGCCATCTGGTCGGGCGTCGCGACCGTGGCGTCGAAGTCGAGGAAGCCCTCCTGGATGCGGGCCACCAGGTCGTCGCTGCCGACGATGTCGGCGCCCGCGGCGGTGGCCTCGGCGGCCTTCTCGCCGGCGGCGAACACCGCGACCCGCGGGGACTTACCGGTGCCGTGCGGCAGGTTGACCGTGCCACGCACCATCTGGTCGGCCTTGCGCGGGTCGACGCCGAGCCGGATGGCGACCTCGACGGTGGCGTCGTACTTCGTGGACGACGTCTCCCGGGCCAGCCGGGCCGCGTCGAGCGGGCTGTAGAGAGCGGTCGCGTCGATCTTCTCTGCCGCGGCGCGGTAGGCCTTGCTGCGCTTCATGAGTTCTCCTCGTGGTGTTGGCGGGTCCCGCTCCGCGCCGTCCGACCCGGGCTCAACCCGGGCCGTGGCAGCGACGAGCCCTCCCACATACCTGCGTTCATCCGTGCGTCGCGACGAGCCCGCCGCGATGTCACACGTGTACTGCCTTGTGTCGCCCTTGTGCCGTCCGCTCCCGCCGCGTGCGTCGGAACGTCCGGCGGGACTTCCCACGCGTTCGCGCGGGACACGGTCATACGGACACGGTCACTCGCCGACGGTGATACCCATCGAGCGCGCGGTACCGGCGATGATCTTCTCCGCGGCCTCGATGCTGTTCGCGTTGAGGTCCGGCAGCTTCGTCTGGGCGATCTCGCGCACCTGGGCCGGGGTCAGCTTCGCGACCTTGACCCGGTGCGGCGTGCCGCTGCCCTTGTCCACACCGGCGGCCTTGAGGATCAGCCGGGCGGCGGGCGGGGTCTTGGTGACGAAGGTGAACGACCGGTCGTCGTACACCGTGATCTCGACCGGCACGACGTTGCCGGTCTGCGACTCGGTGGCCGCGTTGTACTGCTTGCAGAACTCCATGATGTTCACGCCGTGCTGGCCCAGGGCGGGACCGACCGGCGGCGCCGGGGTCGCCTTGCCGGCGTTGATCTGGAGCTTGATCAGCGCAGTGATCTTCTTCTTCTTGGGAGGCATCTGTTCGTCTTCCTACCGGGGTTCTACGGAGCGGATCAGATCTTCGCGACCTGGTTGAACTGGAGCTCGACCGGTGTCTCCCGACCGAAGATGGAGACGAGTACCTTCAGGCGCTGCGCGTCGAGGTTGATCTCGCTGATGGTGGCCGGCAGGGTGGCGAACGGGCCGTCCATGACGGTGACGGACTCCCCGACCTCGAACTCCTGGGCCTTGACCGTCTCGACCTTCTTCTCCTTCGGCGCCGCCGGCGCGAGGATGGAGACGACCTCCTCGCGGCGCAGCGGCGACGGCCGGTTCGTCAGGCCCACGAACCCGGTCACACCCGGCGTGTTGCGGACCGCCGACCAGGACTGGTCGGTCAGATCCATCCGGACGTAGATGTAGCCGGGGTACTTCTTCTGCTGTACGAGCTGGCGCTTGCCGTTCTTGACGACCGGGACCTCTTCGGTCGGGACCTCGATCTGGAAGATGTAGTCCTCCATGTTGAGGCTGGAGATCCGGGTCTCGAGATTGGTCTTGACCTTGTTCTCGTAGCCCGCGTAGGAGTGCACGACGTACCACTCGCCGGGAGCGTCCTCGAGCGCCCGGAGCAGGTCGTCGCCATCATCCTGAGGCTCGGGCGTCGCGACCGCGGTGGCCGGCACGGCGTCAGCGGCCGGCGCGGCATCGGCCGCCACCGTCGCGGGCGTGTCGGCGGTGGAGCCGCCGTCGGGCCCGAGGTCGTCCTCGAGGTCGTCCTTCTCAGGTGCGGCCGCGGCGTCCGTGCTCGCGACCTCGTCGCGCTCGAACGCCGCAAGGGGGTCGAGACGGTCGAGGGCCTCTCCCTGCTCGGAGGAGGCGTGCTCGGGAGACTGGGACACGCGGTCGTTCCTTCTCTCGTGGACGGGTGGACAGTGGGTGGTTCTCCCGCCGGCGGACCTGATCCGCCGAACGGCCGGCCGCCGACCGGGTCGCCCGCCGCGACCCGTGCCAGCGGGACGCACCCGGCCACACAGGGCCGGGACGACGGCACGAACCGGTGCCCGGGCCGAGCACCGCGCCGCACCGACGATCGGTCGGCCCGGCTCGCTGCCCATGGCGGCTCCGGTGTCAGCCGAAGACCGCGAGGACCGCCTTCGTCAGGCCGAAGTCGAGGCTAGCCACGAAGGCCGTCATCACCGTGACGAAGACAAGCACGACGACCACGTAGGTGATCAGCTCGCTCCGGCCCGGGTAGACGACCTTGCGAAGCTCCGCGATGACCTCGCGGACGAACTGACGAATCCTGCGGACAATCGAGAACGGCGACCGTCGACGGTCGGCCCGCGCGGACCTACCGGCCCGCGGTGCCGCGTCACGCGTATCGGTCGCCACTCAGCTCCACCCACTCGTTCGTCGGTCCAACGCAGGGGCGACAGGACTCGAACCTGCAACCGCCGGTTTTGGAGACCGGTGCTCTACCAATTGAGCCACGCCCCTTAGACGTACCCGGACCACCACCTAGTTCCCACCGTGCCGCCTTCGCTCTCCGTCAGGCTTCCCGATGATTTTCAAAGGATCTTCGCGATCCTCTAAAGATCATTTAGGGCCGTTCGGTGGAGCTACCGGCTGCAGGCGGGGGCTGACAGGCCGAGCGGAACGAGCATACCCCTTCATCGACCGGATGCCGGCCGCACGGTGCTCTTCGACGTCCGCAGGTCGCCCCAGGAGGGGCCGGACGGGCCAGCCCGATCCCCTACTCACGTGGCAGCATGGCTGCCATGAGCAGGATCTCCCACCGCATCGCGGGCATCGCGCCTTCCGCGACCCTCGCCGTCGACGCGACCGCCAAGGCGATGCGCGCCGCGGGCCGGGACGTGATCGGCTTCGGTGCCGGCGAGCCCGACTTCCCGACTCCCGAACACATCGTCGCCGCCGCGGAGAAGGCGTGCCGCGAGCCGCGCATGCACCGCTACACCCCGGCTGCCGGCCTCCCCGAGCTGCGGGAGGCCGTCGCGGAGAAGACCAGGCGCGACTCCGGCCTGGTCGTCGAGCCAAGCCAGGTCCTCATCACCAACGGTGGCAAGCAGGCTGTCTACCAGGCGTTCGCGACTCTGCTCGACCCAGGGGACGAGGTTCTCCTGCCTGCCCCCTACTGGACGACCTACCCCGAGGCGATCCGCCTCGCCGGCGGTGTGCCGGTCGACGTCGTGACCGGGCCCGAGGCCGGCTACCGCGTCACCGTCGAGCAGCTCGAGGCCGCCCGGACCCCCCGTACCAAGGTCCTGCTGTTCTGCTCCCCCTCCAACCCGACCGGCGCAGTCCACACCCCGGAGGAGGTCCGCGCGATCGGCCGCTGGGCCGCCGAAGCCGGCATCTGGGTGCTCAGCGACGAGATCTACGAGCACCTGGTCTACGGCGAGGCCCGCTTCGCCTCGATGCCCGTCGAGGCACCCGAGCTGGCCGACCGCTGGGTCGTCGTCAACGGCGTCGCCAAGACCTACGCGATGACCGGCTGGCGGGTCGGCTGGCTGATCGGCCCGCTCGACGTCGTCAAGGCGGCCACCAACCTGCAGTCGCACGCCACCTCGAACGTCTCGAACGTCGCCCAGGCCGCGGCGCTCGCCGCCGTCGCCGGCCCGCTCGACGCCGTCCACGAGATGCGGACGGCCTTCGACCGCCGCCGCAAGACCATGCACGAGATGCTCGTGCAGATCCCCGGCGTGCGGTGCCCCCTGCCCGACGGCGCCTTCTACGCCTACCCGTCGCTGGAGGGCGTGCTCGGCCGGACGCTGCGCGGTCGCACGCCGGCGACCTCGGCCGAGCTGTGCCAGTTCATCCTGGAAGAGGCCGGCGTCGCGATCGTGCCCGGGGAGGCCTTCGGCACCCCGCGCTTCGCCCGCCTGTCCTACGCCCTCGGGGACACCGACCTGGTCGAAGGTGTCCGCCGGCTCGGCGCCCTGCTGTCCGAAGCCGTCTGAGGACGGCTGAGCGCACCGTCCACCTCCACGCACCCCGGAGTCGAGGCGATGTCCGGCTGACGGACACCGGCTGACTGACGTGCACCCGGCCGTCGTAGCTACGACGGCCGGCAGCGGGCCCCGCGGCACACCGCCGCGGGGCCCGTCGGCGTGTGGGGCCGGGCCGCGCCGCGCCGGTATCCGGGTGTGGGACCGGGCCCCACGGGACGCTGCCGGGCGCCGCCGGGGTCAGGCAAGCTGGACGGTCGCCCGCGCCGCCATGAGGACCTTGGCACCCTCGTGTCGGACTGTGAGGTTAACCACGACCCTCCCGCCGTCGAGCTTTTTCTCCACAACGCCCCGCACAGAGATCTGCGCGCCCTCGTCGTCGTCGGGCACGACCACGGGTGAGGAGAACTTCACGCCGTACTCGACGACGGCCGCCGGGTCGCCGACCCAGTCGGTGACGAGACGGCCCGCCGTGGCCATCGTCAGCATGCCGTGCGCGAGCACACCGGGGAGCCCGGCCTCGGCGGCCACCCGCTCGTTCCAGTGGATCGGGTTGAAATCGCCCGACGCGCCGGCGTAGCGCACCAGATCGGCTCGCCGCAGCGGGAAGACCCGGTCACCGATCTCGGTACCGACGTCGACGGCGTCATAGGTGACGGTGGTGGGCATGCCGGCTCCGATCGAACCCTCGGCGGGACGCCGCGTCAGCGGGGCGGCGCGGCGACGTCGCGGTGGTCAGCGAGAAAGTGGTCAACGAGGCGGCGCGGTGCCGCGGGAGACCAGGCTGCACGTTCCCTCCGCGACCAGCTCGCCACTCGTCGTCGTGAACTCGTAGGACGTCACCAGCACCTCGTTGCGGCCGACCGAGCGGATGGACGCCAGCGTCGAGCGCACCACGAGCTCGTCGCCCGCGACAACCGGGCGGTGCAGGGTGAACCGCTGGTCACCGTGGACGACGAGGGAGTAGTCCAGGCCGAGAGCAGGATCGTCGGTCGGCAGGCCGAGGTCGCCCGGGATCGCCGTGACCAGGAAGGTCGGCGGGGCGAGCAGGTCGGCGTGACCGGCGGCCTTCGCCGCCTCCACGTCGTGGAAGAGCGGGTTGCCGTCGCCGATGGCGCGCGCGAACTGGCGGATGTGCTCACGTCCCACCTGGAACGGGACGTCGGAGGTGTAACTACGTCCGACAAAGTCCTGGTTCAGCGGCACCGCACGCTCCGATCTCGACGTTGCCGGATCCCGATGTCGCCGGAACCCGGGCTTACCAGACCGGTTCGAGACCCTATCGGGCCCGCGCCCGCGCGGACAGCATCGCCACCCGGACCGCGGCACCGCCCGGACGGCGCGGCCACCGGAGCCGCGTCGTCACTCGGACGGCGCGGCCACTCGGGACGGCGCGGTGACGGCATGACGAAACCGGGCGGGTCCGTGTGTCGCGGACCCGCCCGGAGTAAGTCGTGTGTCGCGGTCACCGCGCCTGCGCCGGGGCTCGCCCCGCCCGGTCGACGGCGCCCCGCCAGCCGTGGTCGGCCGACGGGCTAGCGCGTCTCGCGGTGCTCGGTGTGCGTGCGGCAGTTCGGGCAGAACTTGCGCAGCTCGAGACGGTCCGGGTCATTCCGCCGGTTCTTGCGCGTGATGTAGTTGCGGTGCTTGCACACCTGACACGCCATTGTGATCTTCGGACGAACGTCGGTGGCAGCCACGGCGAGATGCCTCTTCCTGTCTCGAATTCTCTACAGGCCAAGGGGCCGCGACTCACCAGACCCCTGGAGGGTGACACGGTGTGCCGCGACCCGATGGTAGCGGTGGCCGGACTTGAACCGGCGACACAGCGATTATGAGCCGCTTGCTCTGCCAGACTGAGCTACACCGCCATGACGGATCACCAGCGAGCGAAGATCCGACTGACAGTATAAGCGGACAGACCACCAACTGCCGATCACGATCCTGCCCGATACCGGACCGCCTGAGCCCCTTTACGGAATCGAACCGTAGACCTTCTCCTTACCATGGAGACGCTCTGCCGACTGAGCTAAAGGGGCGTGCTCGCGCGGGACTCACGTTACACGACTCCGGCGACTTCGTGGCGGGCACCCCCCACACTTCCGCCCGGCGCCGACCGTCCGGCTCGCCCGCATCCACGCGCGGCCGGCGGGAACGTGCCGATCGACCCGGACGGCAGGCGGGTGACCAGACCCCGCGAACACGGCCAGAAGGCCGACACGGCGAACTAACGGTGACGTCGAGCCCGACACGCACCCCCCGCTGATAGCTGTAAGTAATCGCATGAGTGCCTAGCGTGTTGCTCGGCCGTGGACGCGCGCCTCACAGGTGCTACCGCAGCCGCCGCCGCGCCTCCCAGCATCGAGGGTTGCTCATGCCGCTCACGTACCGTCACTCCCGAGATCCACAGACCCCGGACGCGGCGCCCATCGTCCCGCGTGCGCCGTGGGAGAGCCAGCCGGCCGCCTCACCGCGGCCGCTCCCCCTCGCCGGGGTACCTGTCCCGGCCGGGACCTCACTGCCACCTGGAACGTCCTACGCGACGCTGCGCGCCGCGTTCCCGGATCGGCCCGTGTCGGGGCCACCGTCACCGAAGAGACCACAGAACGCGACCGCCAAGGTGGCGTTTCCGGCAGCCGCCAGCTTCGCTCACGATCTGCCCGCGGCCGGCGAGACACAGGCCGGAGCGGCGCAGCCCGGCGTCGTCTGGGCCGGCGAGATCGTGATGGCCGAGCCCGCGGCTGCCGGCCGGGTGGCAGTCGACCGGGTCGCTGCCGGCCGGGTGGCAGTCGGCCGGGTGACAGTCGGCCGGGTCGCGGTCGACGAGGCGCTGGCCGCCTGGCGCCTGCGCAATGCCGGACGGTTCTCCGCGCGGGTCCTCAGCGCGGCCACGGTGGCCGTCACCGCCGTCGCGCTCTCCGCGCCGGCCGCGGGCGCGCTGCCCACGCCGCAGGCGTCCGGGGTCTCAACTCCGTCGGCGCAGATCACCCCGCAGACACAGATCACCCCGCCGACGCAGACCTCGCCCGCGACACAAATCACACCGTCCGCAGCGGCGGCACCAACGCCGTCGCCGGCGGCCCAGGCACCAGCGAACGGGGCGGCGGCGACCACGACACCCGCACCCGCGGCGCAGACATCCGCACCCGCGGAACCGACACCGGCATCCGCCACACCCTCGGAGCCGGCGCCCGACCCGGCGCCCGTGCCACCCGGGGCGACTCCACCTGCGCCGCCCGGGGCCACCCCTCCCGTGCCGCCTGGGGCCAGCCCGCCGGCGGCGGGCATGACACCGGCACCCGGGCCGGGGACGTCCGAGCCCGTCCTGTCCACGGAGCCGTCCCCCGCCTGGCCCAAGGGCATCGACATCGCATCGTGGCAGCACCCCGGGTCGGCGCCGATCGACTGGAACGCGGTCAAGGGTGCCGGCATGACCTTCGCAATCGTGAAGGCCACCGAAGGGACCAATTACACGAATCCGTTCTTCGTCGGCGACCGGGACGCGGCCGGCAAGGCGGGCCTCGTCGTCGGCGCCTACCACTACGCCCGCCCGGCAGCCCCGATCTCGACCGCCGTCGACCAGGCCCGGCACTTCCTGGCTGTGACCGGCCTCACGCGCACAGCCGGCCACCTGGCTCCGGTCCTGGACCTGGAGACCACCGGCGGGCTCGATCCGGTGGCCCTCGCGGCCTGGACCCGGGCCTTCCTGGAGGAGATCGAGTCCCAGACCGGCCGGGCGCCCATCCTGTACACGTACCGGTCGTTCTGGACGAACAGCATGGCCGATACGAAGGAGTTCGCCCGGTACCCGTTCTGGTTCGCCATCTACAACAACGAGTCCACCCCGGGATGGCTGCCGGGCGGCTGGCCCGGCTGGGCGATGTGGCAGTACACGTCCTCTGGCGTGGTCCCCGGGATCATCGGGAGCGTCGACATGAACGTCGTGTGCTGCTCCGCCCCCGCGCTGACCGGGCTCGCCGACGGCACCCTCTCCGAGATCGACAAGCGGTACGCGGCGGCCGGGCTGCTGCAGCTCGCTCTCGGGGCGCCCACCGAAGCGGAGGTCGTCGCGGGCGGCGGCGGCCGCTGGCGCCCCTTCAAGAACGGGCTGATCTACTGGTCCGTCGCGACGGGACCGCGGGTGCTGCACGGCAAGATCGCGAAGAAGTACCTGGGCCTCGGCGGGACCAACAGCTTCCTCGGACGTCCGCTCGGCGACGTCGAGTGGGCCGCCGCGCCCGGCGCCCACCAGGCGATCTTCCAGGGCGGCTGGATCTACTGGCACCCGACGACCGGGGCGCACGAGGTGCACGGCCTGATCCTGCGCCGCTACCTCGAACTGGGCGGCTCGACGTCCAGCCTGGGTCTTCCGATCACGGACGAGTACTCGGTGCCGGGCGGCCGGGAGAGTGCCTTCCAGTTCGGCAAGCTGCGCTGGACGGCCGCGACGAACGCGGTGACCCTGCTGCCCGCGGCGGCGCCCTGACGCCACCCACCCCTGTCCGGCCTGACGGCGCACATCCCCGACCCCGAAACGAACGCGAGGAGTGACGAAGGCCTACGCGGGGTATCTGACGCCGAGTGCGGCGGACTGTGGCCACTTGGTCACATGCTGCGCCGTCGTGCAGCCGGGAGGACCAGATGGCAGATCTGCGGCAGGTACGCAACACGGACGGCTGGCTGATCTTCGCGGCCGTCATCATGTTCATCGTCGGTTTCCACAACCTCATCTACGGCATCGCGTCACTACGCGACTACATCGTGATCGTGGACAATCTCTACTCCACCTCGACGGGCACCGGGGTGATCTACGCCAACACCACCTTCTGGGGCTGGCTGTGGATCGTCGTCGGCATCGTCCAGATGGGGATCGCGTTCGGCATCGCGGCCGGCAACGAGCTGTCCCGCTGGGTGGGCATCGTCATCGCCGCGCTCAACGCGATCGGCCAGCTCGCGTTCATGGCCGCCTTCCCCATCTGGTCGGTGATCATCATCGCCATCGACGTCCTCGTCATCTACGCGCTGGCCACCTACCAGACGCGCGGCCGTGGCGGCGCCGCCGAGCCCTACCCGAGTGACCGTCCCGGGATGACCCGCGGCGCGCCCACGACGGCTCGCAGCGGGGTGCGCGCCGGAGCGGGCGGCGGCTACGACCGCGACCAGGGCTACACCTCCGACCAGGGCTACGCCTCCCAGCCGGGCCAGACCGACCGCGGCGAGGGCTACCCGGCGGGCCCGCCCGACCCCGGTCAGCGGTCGGGCGGGCCGGGCCTCAGGCCGGGCGACCCCGGCTACCGGGACCCGAGCCGGAAGGACGGCCCCGGGGGTTCGGGCGCCGGCATCCGGTGACGGTATGACCGCCGAGGCCGCCGCGGACCTGTCACCGCGGCGGCCTCGGCACGACCTGACCACGCATCTGTCACCGCGGCGTTCCCGGCACGACCTGATCACGCCACAGCCGGCAGCGGCGGACGAATCCGGCCAGGTGCTCGGCCGCGAAGCGGTCCGGGTCCCAGTCGGACGTCCGCACGTCGGTCACGTCACGCCAGAGATAGGCGACCGCCGAACCACCGCCGACCAGGGTGAGCTCGCGCGCCTCGTACGGATCGCCCTCGAAGAGGTCGAGCAGCTCGCGTTCGATCCTGGTCAGACCGCTCAGGCACCTGCCCGAGCACACGTCGCCGGGACGTGCGGGGACCAGGCCCGGGTAGCTCCGCCCCGGCAGCGCCGCCGCCCGCCAGCCGCCGACGGCCGCCGGAGTGATGGTCGGCACCCGGCCGAGCAGCGCATCGACGACCACGTCGAAGCGCAGCGTCCCGTAGACGAACAACGCTCCGGCCACGTCCGAAGTCATCCCGGTCCCGCGTGTCCGACGTCAGGCTGTCCGGGTGCTAGCGAGCCGCGTCGAGGTCGGCGCGGGTGAGGGTGGGGAGCAGCGTCAGGCCGATCTCCGCGAGCCGCTCCCGGCCACCCTCCTGGCGATCGATGACGCACAGGACGTCCTCGACGACCGCGCCCTGCTCGCGCAGCACCCGGGTGGCGTCGAGCACGGCCCCGCCACTGGTCACCACGTCCTCGACCAGGACGATCCGCCGACCCTCGACCTCGCCGCCCTCGGCGATGCGCCGGGTTCCGTACTCCTTCGCCTTCTTGCGGACGAACCGGGCCGGCAGGCCGGTACGGGCCGACAGCAGCGTGGCCAGCGGAACGCCGCCCAGCTCCAGGCCGGCGAGGAGATCTGTGTTCGGCGGGAGATGCACCGCCATCGCCTCGACGATGTCGGCGAGCAGCGCCGGCTCGGCCTCGAACAGATACTTGTCGAAGTACTCGGTGCTCGTACGGCCCGACCGGAGGAGGAAGGTCCCGGTCAGGTGGGACGCCGCCCGCACCCGGGCGGCCAGCGCTTCGATGTCGGCCACGTCTGCCGACTCTACGGCCCGCCACCGCGCCGCCAGCAGGCTTCGGCCGGACGGCGGAGGCGGTGCGGCCGGGTCGGGGCCGGCGGTAACGGATCAGGCCCCCGCGGGCACCTTGTCGAGGAAGCCGAGCACCTGGGTGATGCGGCCGTCGGCGCCGCGTTCGATCACGTCGAACCCGACGACGAGGGGTTCGGCACCGGGCTGGCCAAGGCCCCAGGTGAAGCGGGCCTGGGCGTGGTGGGCGTCGACCTGCCCCAGCATGGTCATCGTCAGGCCGGGGAACTGTCCCTGCACCGCTCCGATCATCGTGTCGATGGCGTCGTGGCCCTCGGCCGTGGCGATCGGGTCGACATAGCGGGCCCCGGGGGCCAGGGCCTTCGCCACGGCAGCCCTCCGTAGAGCGGGGTCGGTCTCGTTCCACGCGGCGATGTAGTTCAGGGCCAGGGTCGCGAGGTCGTCCACGGTGTGTCCTCACTCTCGGATTCATCATTGTCGGATTCACCGGCGGATCTGGCTGCCGGGCGGCGGACCTGCCCGGCCGCTTCGGCGGTGGGACCGATGCTGCCGGCCCGAGGTGCGGCCCGTCGATTACCTGTGAAGTCATGGCCCGACGACGGCGGCGGCGCCTACGGTCGTGCCATGAGCCTCGCCCGCGAGCCCGGTCGGCCGGTGGGAGCGTTGCTGCGCGGCTGGCGGGAGCGGCGCAGGCTCACCCAGCTGGACCTCGCTGAACGCGCGAACGTCTCGACGCGCCACATCAGTTTCGTGGAGAACGGGCGGTCCCGACCGACAAGCGAGATGATCATCTCGCTGTCCGGGCATCTCGACGTCCCGCTCCGGGAACGCAACCAGCTGCTGCTGGCCGGAGGCTACGCACCGGCCTACTCCGAGAGCGATCTCGCCTCGCCGCCGATGTCCGCGGTGAGCGCGGCGATCGACCGGGTGCTCACCGGCCTCGGGCCGCTGCCCGCGGCGGTCATCGACCGGCACTGGGAGCTCGTCGCCGCGAACGACGCGATCGACCTGTTCACCGCGGGCGCGGCCGCACGGCTGCTGGAGCCCCCCGTCAACGTGCTCCGGCTCAGCCTGCACCCCGAAGGCATGGCCCCGCGCATCCTGAACCTTCCGGAGTGGAGGGCACACCTGCTCGACCGGCTGGCCCGGCAGGCCGACGCGACCGGTGACCAGGTCCTCCGGGACCTCCACACCGAGCTCAGCGCGTACCCCGTGCCCGACCGCGTCGCAGATGGGGCTGCCGACGGCGGCGAGCGTGGCCGTGCGGGACGCCCGGCCGAACCCTGGACGGCGAACGGCATAGTCACCCCGGTGCGCTACCGGTCACCCCGGGGCGAGCTCTCGCTCTTCACCACCACCACCGTTTTCGGCACGCCCACCGACGTGACCGTCTCGGAGCTCGCGGTCGAGACCTTCTTCCCAGCGGACGCCCCCACCGCCAGTCTTCTCTACGGATCCGCTCTTCTCTACAGATCCGCACGCACCTGATCGGTCCCTGCAGGCCGGGGCAGCCCCGGGCGGTCCGCCGTGAGCACTGGTGACGTCCGTTTGGTGCATGTCTCCCAGCCCAGACCGGCCGGTCGGCCCTGACCGCACAGACCCACGGAGTCCCGAGCCAGGCAGCCGTGGCCCAGGTCGGGCTGCACGCCGCCTTACGCACGCCGCTCGACCGTCGTAGGGCGTGTCGGCGTGCCCTGAGCTCGGACCCCGACAGTAGCCATGCTCGGTGGGACCGGTCGGGGACATGGAACAGGCCCCGGATTCTTCTCCAGGGCCTGTGTCGCAGCATGTTCCCCGGGTAACCCGGGGTGGTGGCAGGTGATGGATTCGAACCATCGTAGGCTGAGCCGACGGTTTTACAGACCGCTCCCTTTGGCCGCTCGGGCAACCTGCCGTGTTCAACAAGCATACCGGTCGCACCGAGTGGACTGACGGGGAGGGTCCCCCCAACACTCCGGCCCGCGCCCGGCCCGCGTCACGGGGCCGGCGCTCGCCCCGTACGACTTGACCAGGAGGTCCGTGCCCGTGGCAGATCCGTCCTTCGACATCGTCAGCAAGGTCGACACCCAGGAGATCGACAACGCGGTCAACCAGACGGCGAAAGAGATCAAGACCCGCTTCGACTTCCGGGACACCGGGGCCTCCGCGGCGCTGTCCGGCGAGTCGATCCTCCTGCAGGCCAACAGCGAGGATCGGGTGAAGGCCGTCCTGGACGTTCTGCAGGAGAAGTTCGTGAAGCGCGGCATCTCGCTGAAGTCGCTCGAGCACGGCGAGCCGCGGCAGTCGGGCAAGGAGTACAAGCTGACGGTGACCGTCCAGCAGGGCATCGCGGACGAGAAGGCCAAGGCCATCGCCAAGAAGATCCGCGCGGACGGCCCGAAGGGCGTGCAGGCGCAGATCCAGGGCGACCAGCTCCGGGTCACCGGCAAGAAGCGGGACGACCTGCAGCGGGTCATCCAGCTTCTCAAGGCCGAGGACTTCGACGTACCGCTGCAGTTCGTCAACTACCGGTGATCGCCCTCGCCCGCCGACACCGGCGGGCGACGGCGACCAGCCCGGACTGACGCCGCCCGGACACAGCGCGCCGCGGCCCCGCAGCGCGTGCCCCGCAGCCCCCAGCGCCGTGGCGGTGCGGGCAGGGCCGCGGGACGGACCGCAATTCACGGGGCGTATGCACGGGAAGAAGCACGATCGCCGCCGCACGGCAGAAAGCGTTAGGAACATCCGGCGGTAGATGTCCGAAATAGGTGCACCCCGCCCGATGGGGGGTTTCGGGCGGGGTGCGTGCGGCGGAACCTGGGGGGTACGCTCCGCCGCTGTCTGGAAGCTTTGAGACTACTCGCTATCCAGCGCTTCAGCGTGCCTTCCCCGGGTCTCGTCGTGACGCGGTGGTGAACTCCGCGTTCCCGGCATGTTCCTTCCATGCCAAGCCACATCGGCCGCCACCGAGGAGCCGCGCCCATCCGGTCGGTGCCATGAAGGGAATGCCGACGTCACGGCCTGAATCAGGCGATCCGGCGCGCCGCTCCCGGCCGGCAAAGCGACCGGGAGCCGATTCCTCCGGCGGAACCGTGGCGGTGGGGTTGAGGGTGGACGGAGTAGGCGGATTGGGTGGGGTTACCGATACGGGTTCATCCTGGCGCGCTGCTCCAACCGGGCGATCCGCTCGGCGATCGGCGGGTGGGTCGAGAAGAACCGGCCGATGCCGCCGCCACGGAACGGGTTCGCGATCATCAGCGCGGCGGCCGGGCCCAGCCGCGAGTTGGCTGGCAGCGGCCTGGCGGCCGTGCCGGCCTCCAACTTGCGCAGGGCGCTGGCCAGGCCGAGCGGGTCGCCGGTGAGGGTCGACCCGGATTCGTCCGCCTGGTACTCGCGGGCCCGGCTGATCGCCAGCTGGATGATCGTGGCGGCGATCGGGCCGACGACGATGAGGGCCAGCATCTCCAGTACCCCGGGGCCGTCCTCGTCGCGACCGCCGCCGAAAATGGCAAACCACTGCAGCATGTTTGCCAGATAAACGATGATGCCCGCGAGCGCGCCCGCAACCGAGGCGATGAGGATGTCGCGGTTGTAGACATGGCTCAGCTCATGCCCGAGGACACCACGGAGCTCACGGTCATCCATGATCTCCATGATTCCCTCGGTGCAGCACACGGCCGCGTTACGGGGGTTTCGCCCGGTCGCGAAGGCGTTCGGTGACGATGTGGGGCTCAGGTACAGCTTGGGCATCGGCATGCGCGCCCGGGTGGCGAGCTCCTGGACGATCGCGTAGAGCCGGGGCTGCTGAACCTGGCTCACCGGATACGCCCGCATCGCTCGCAGGGCGATCCGATCCGAGTAGAAGTAGGAGAATCCGTTCATCGCGAGCGCGAGAACGACGGCGATGACGAGGCCGCTCGTGCCGAAGAGCGACCCGATCCACACGATCGCGGCCGAGAGAACGCCGAGGAGAAGCGCCGTCTTCAGCCCGTTGAGACTGCGATGAAGCATGGCTGTCGCGTATCCGTCCTGTCGACCTGTCGCACTCGCTTCAACGAAGGAGCCGACGCTCCCTGTTCCCGGCAGCGGTCACGCCCACCCGCGGCCGTCCGTCGCACCGGCGCGCACGGCGGCGGCGGCGGCCGGCTCGAGCAGGCCGGCCTGCTCGAGCCGGTCCGCGGTGAGGACGGCGAGCGCGGCGTAGGCGTCGGCGAGGTGGCGGTCGCGCCGTTCCAGCCTGTCCAACTGCGCTGTGACGGTGCCGACGTCCCCGCGCCGGACCGGGCCGGTCATCGCGGCCTCGCCGGCGTCCAGCGCGTTCTCCAGCGACACGCGCAGCAGCGGGCCGAGCGCGCCGGCCGGGTCGGGGACGCCCGCCTCGGCGATCAGCCGTCCGGCGGCCGTCACGAGGGTCGCCAGGAAGTTGCCGCCCAGGACCAGGGAGGCGTGGTAGAGCGCCCGCTGCTCCTCGGCGACGACCGCCACGCGCCCGCCCACGTCGGCGACCAGGCGGCGCACGAGCGCGGCCGCCGGCTCGTCCCCGGGGGCCGTCGTCACGCCGAAGGTGGCACCGGCGAGGCGGTCGACGTCGGCCGGCGTCCCGGTGAGCGTCATGATCGGGTGGATGGCGGCCGGGTGCGCCCCGGCGGCGCGGGCCGGCGCGAGCGGGGCGATCCCGTGCCGTCCGCTCAGGTGCGCGACGAGCGGGGACGGCGAGCGGGCCGCGTCGGTGCCGGCCGGGCCGGACCGCGCCGGACCGGTGCGGGCCAGGCCGGGGGCGGCCTGTGCGGCGACGGTCTCGATCAGGTCGTCGGGCACGCCGAGCAGGATCACCTCTGCGGCGGCCGCGGCCTGCTCGGGCGTGGCGCACGCCGTGGCCGCCGGGAAGCGCGCGGCGGCCCGTTCCCGGCCGGCGGGCGAGCGCACGTAGTAGGCGCGAACCTCGTGGCCGGCGGCGGCGAGCGCGGCGCCGAGCGCCGAGCCGGCGCGGCCGACGCCGATGACGGCCACGGTGAGGCCCGGGCCCGCAGCCATGCCCGCCGTTATTCCCGCCACATGGCCGTCCTCCCGCGCTTGCGCTCCCGGAGCGGCCCGCCGCGGTCGGCTCCCCCGTCTCCGCCACTCGTGCCCCGCCGGAGTGACCTCATGCACCGATCCAATCGTCCGAGGTGCGCACAGGCGACGGATACCCGGCCATGGCCGGGTTCACCGGGGGCCATCGACTCCGCCGGAGCTCACGACCGGACCACCCGGCCGCGCAATGAACGGCCACGGCCACACATCCGGAACTCCGCCGGAACACACCGTTCATCTCCCGGTGACCGATCGGTGATGCTGAGAGACGTCCGCGTCGATCCGTGCCCGGTCGGTGTCATCGGGAGGTCGTCCAGGCGCGGCGCCTATCGCGCCATACGAAATCGCGGGACGCCCCGCGCACCGCTGGTCCACCTAATCGATAGTGTTCACATCGGGGCGCCATCCTCATCCGACCGGGGCCGGGAACACACTCATGTGTGGACGTCGGCCGCACGGCGGGGGTGATCGCCGCGATACCACCACGATGCCGGTGTACTCGTTTCCACGACAACACCGGCATGCCGATCTCTGGGCGGAGGTCACCTGAATACGGCCCGCGCTGTACATAGGCGCCCCGAACGGTATGGACGTCGCCCGCGCGCGGCACGGGTGACCGCCGCGCACAGTCGCGCCCCGGGGGGCGCCCCACCGGCTGGGGGATTCGGGCGCGGGTCGCGGCACCGGCCGGGGTGTCCGCCTACGGACACCCGTCGGGGCTCCCGCGAGCAGGTGACACAGCACGTCCGCGGCCCGAAGGGGGAACCGGCGGCCTTCTCCGCGCGGCCCGCCCGCCGGTGTCCGGCCGTCTCCTCCCACCCGCCGGAGCCGACGGTTCGCCCCGGTGGGGACGGCCTCGGAGGGCCCCACGGCGGGGACGGTCCCGCCCGCCGAGCCGCACTCACGTCCGTTAGCAGAAAACGCATACCGCAACCAGCCGCACACCACCAGGCAGGGTGGGTGACGGGGATAATCCGGTCCCGAACGGCGTCCCACCGGCCTTCCCGGAGTCGGTCAGGCGTCACGATCCCCGTGGTGCATTGAGCCGCCCGGTACGCTGGGGTGGTACCTGAGGAGGTTACTGAAGGTGTCTGAGCAGGTCAGGGAGAGGGAGACCCGCCGGCTCGACCGGGTCGTCGTGCGCTTCGCGGGCGACTCAGGCGACGGTATGCAGCTCACCGGAGAACAGTTCACAAGCGAGACAGCGGCATTCGGCAACGATCTGTCCACGCTTCCGGACTTTCCCGCGGAAATCCGGGCGCCAGCCGGCACCCCGGCCGGAGTTTCTGGCTTCCAGCTACATTTCTCCGATCACGATATTCTCACCCCGGGCGACGCCCCGGACGTCCTGGTGGCGATGAACCCGGCCGCGCTGAAGGCGAACCTGAAGGATCTGCCGCCCGGCGCCGACCTGATCGTCAACACCGACGCGTTCACCGGCGGCAACCTGAAGAAGGCCGGCTACGCGACCGACCCGCTGGCCGACGGGACTCTGGACAACTACACCGTCCACCGCGTCCCGCTGACGTCCATGACGATCAACGCGGTCAACGCCGCCGAGGGCGTCGCGGGGACGGTGAACAAGAAGGAAGCCGAGCGGGCGAAGAACATGTTCGCGCTCGGCCTGATGAGCTGGCTGTACCACCGGCCGACCGGCGGCACCGAGGGCTTCCTCAAGAAGAAGTTCGCCAAGCGGCCGGAGATCGCGGCGGCCAACATCGCCGCGTTCCGGGCCGGCTTCAACTACGGCGAGACCACCGAGTCGTTCTCGGTCACCTACGAGGTCGCCCCGGCGCGCATGCGGCAGGGCACCTACCGGCGGATCACCGGGAACATCGCGCTGTCCTACGGGCTGATCGCGGCCGGCGAGCTGACGAAGCTGCCGCTGTTCCTCGGCACCTACCCGATCACCCCGGCCTCGGACATCCTGCACGAGCTGAGCAAGCACAAGCAGTTCGGCATCCGGACGTTCCAGGCCGAGGACGAGATCGCCGGTGTCGGTGCCGCCCTCGGCGCCTCGTTCGGCGGCTCGCTGGGCGTGACGACCACGTCGGGCCCGGGTGTCGCGCTCAAGAGCGAGACGATCGGCCTGGCGGTCAGCCTCGAGCTGCCGCTGCTGATCGTGGACATCCAGCGCGGCGGCCCGTCCACCGGCCTGCCGACCAAGACCGAGCAGGCCGACCTGCTGCAGGCGATGTTCGGCCGCAACGGTGAGGCCCCCGTGCCGATCGTGGCGCCGCGCTCGCCCGGCGACTGCTTCGACGCCGCCGTCGAGGCCGCCCGGATCGCGACGAAGTACCGGACGCCGGTCTTCCTGCTCTCGGACGGCTACCTGGCCAACGGCTCCGAGCCGTGGCTGCTGCCGACCCGCGAGGAGCTGCCCGACCTCACGGTGACCTTCACGACCGAGCCGAACCACGACGGGCCCAAGGGTCCGGAGTTCTGGCCCTACCAGCGCGACCCCGAGACGCTGGCCCGCCCGTGGGCGGTCCCCGGCACCCCGGGTCTGGAGCACCGCATCGGCGGTCTGGAGAAGGCCGACGGCTCGGGCAACATCTCCTACGACCCGGCGAACCACGACCGCATGGTCCGCCTGCGCCAGGCCAAGATCGACGGCATCGCCCGGGACATCGCCCCGCTCGAGGTCGACGACCCGTCCGGCATGGCGAGCGTGCTGGTCCTCGGCTGGGGTTCGACCTTCGGCCCCATCGCCGCCGGCTGCCGGCGGGTCCGGGCCAAGGGGCTGCACGTGGCCCAGGCGCACCTGCGCCACCTCAACCCGTTCCCGGCGAACACCGCCGAGGTGCTGCGCTCCTACGACAAGGTGCTGATCCCCGAGATGAACCTCGGCCAGCTCCGCACGCTGATCAGGTCGCAGTTCCTGGTGGACGCGATCGGCTACAACCAGGTCCGTGGACTGCCGTTCAAGGCCGCGGAGCTCGCGGGCGTCTTGGAGGACGTGATCAACCAGTGACCGTCACAACGAACGGCAGCGGGATTACCAACCGGCTCCTGGACCTGGTACCCGCCACGCCGAGCCAGCTGACCCGTAAGGACTTCACCTCCGACCAGGAGGTCCGGTGGTGCCCGGGATGCGGCGACTACGCCATCCTGGCCACCGTCCAGGGCTTCCTGCCCGAGCTGGGGATCGCCCGGGAGAACATCGCCTTCATCTCGGGCATCGGGTGCTCCTCACGCTTCCCGTACTACCTGCAGACCTACGGGATGCACTCCATCCACGGGCGGGCGCCGGCGATCGCGACGGGCCTGGCGACGTCCCGCCCGGACCTGTCGGTCTGGGTGGTCACCGGTGACGGCGACGCGCTCTCGATCGGCGGGAACCACCTGCTGCACGCGATGCGCCGCAACGTGAACATCAAGATCCTGATGTTCAACAACCGGATCTACGGGCTGACCAAGGGCCAGTACTCCCCGACGTCCGAGGTCGGCAAGATCACCAAGTCGACGCCGTTCGGCTCGCTCGACCGCCCGTACAACCCGGCGTCGCTGGCGCTGGGCGCGGAGGCGACGTTCGTCGCCCGGTCGATCGACTCGGACCGAGCCCACCTGACGTCGGTGCTGCGCGCGGCGGCGGAGCACCCGGGCACCGCGTTCGTGGAGATCTTCCAGAACTGCAACATCTTCAACGACGGCGCGTTCGAGGCGCTGAAGGACCGTGGCACCCGGGACGACGCCACGCTGAAGCTGATCGACGGTGAGCCGCTGGTCTTCGGCGCCGAGCGGGACAAGGGCATCCGGCGCGCGGCGTCCGGCGGCCTCGAGGTCTGCGCGGCGACCGACGAGGGCGTCCTCGTGCACGACGCGGCGAACACGGACCCGAGCCAGGCGTTCGCGCTGTCCCGGCTGACCGGGGATGACCACGGCGTCACCCCGATCGGCGTGTTCCGCAACGTCGACATCCCGACCTACGACGAGGCGCTCAACGCGCAGGTCGAGCAGACCCGGGAGCGGCAGGGGACGGGGGACCTGATGGCCCTCATCTCCGGCGGCGAGACCTGGACGATCGACTGACGGCGGGCTGACCTCAGTGCGAGGGGCCGGGGTGGGCACGACTGCCACCCCGGCCCCTCGCCGTTTCGGACCGCGACCGCAGGGCCCACCACCATCGTGCTATCTGCACCTATTGCCCTGTTACAGACGCTAACGCAGCACTTGCCGCTTTCTGATCAGCATGCGGTATCGTGTGCGCCGGTGGGGGTGCCGTGTGGCCCGGGGGGGCTCACAACACCGAAGCAGGCGGAGGCGCAGTGCGGGGTAACGCAGCGCGAGGTCACCGAGTCCGTCACCGGGGCTCGCCGTCGGGGTCGGGCCGCGCCCGGCACCAGGTTCCGCAGGGCGTTGGCGGCCACCGTGGGTAGCCACTCGGCCGGCCGGCACTCCCGCGCGGGCTCCACCGCGACCGATCGCCGGAACCGCACCCCGGTCCCCGGCCCGGCCTCCGGCCAGGGCCAGCCGATCGACGACCAGACCCCCCGGCCCGCCCAGGCGCTCACCTCCCGCGCGCGGACTCCCTACCCGCCGGGCGGCCCGCCGCGATCCGGCTGGGTCACCAGCGAGTGGAGCAGCAACCCGTCCGCGGCCACGGCCTCGCTGCCGCCCCGCCCCGCGACACGGCCCCCCGGCGAGCTGGATACCGTCACCGGCCCGATCTCGATGAGCACCTCCCAGCGCCGCGAGCTGTTCGGCGACGACCCGCAGCCCGGCCAGGCCGACGCCTACGGCCGCTCCGCGCGGCGGGCAGCGCGGTCCGCGGGCCGTGGGCGGCCCGGTGACCGCCTCGACGACACCGCCGACCTCGGCGTCCGCCAGCCCGGGGAGCTCGACCCGCAGCGGGTCGGCGACGAGGCGGGGGCCGCGGGCGGGCCCGGCGCATCCCGGTTCTCGCTGTTCGAACCGGCCCGCCCGGCCGGATCCCTGCGGCTCGACACGGCTCCCCGCTCCGGCGCCCGCGCCGAGGGCACCCGCGCCGACGGCACCCGCTCAACAACGGCTTCGCGCGCGGCGGCGCGGCCCACCGGTTCGACCACCGGCCGCGGCGCGCACCGCGCACCCGCGCCGCGTCGCGGGCCGAGCCGGACGCGCATGGTGGTCGCCGGTACCGCGTCCCTCGCCGGCCTCTCCGCGATCGTGACCGGTGTCGCGCTCAGCGGCGACCAGCCGGTCACCGCGGCCGGGCCCACCACGGGCGCCACCCCGCTCGTGCAGGTCGCCGGCGCCCGGCCGGCCGCGTTCGGCTCGGACGACACCCAGGCCTCCCGCGACGGGCGCGCCCCGCTGCCCACCTACCCGACGGCGGCGCCGGCCACGACGGGCGGCTCCGGCACGACCGACCAGAGCGACAGCGGGTACCGGAGCTCACCGAGCGGCCCGTCCGCACCGGCGTACAGCGGGTCCGGCACGCAGCAGCAGGGCCTGTCCGGCTACGAGATCCCGTTCGTCCCGCTGACCCCGCGGTCCACGGCGACGCCGTCCCCGGCCGCCGGCGGCACGACCACGCCGGGCAGCACCACGCCGGGCACGACAAACCCGGGCACGACGACGCCGGGGGCCACCACGCCAGGCACCACCACTCCCGGGAGCACCGCCCCCGGCACCACGACACCCACCCAGCCGGGAGCGACGACCTCGCCCACGCACGGCACCTCGCCGTCGTCGGCTCCGACAACGACCCGGCCGACCACGTCGAGCTCGAGCACTCCGGCGCCCGCGCCGTCGCGCGAGGGCTCGCTCCCGTTCAACCCGACGCCGGTCGAGGTCACCCCGATCTGGGATCTGCTCTTCCCCGCCCAGAGCCAGAGCACGTCGACGTCGTCCAGCGCCCCGGCGGGCTCCTCTGCGACGCCCGCGCCGACGGCGTCCTCGAGTACCGGCGCCGGCTCCTAGTCGGGCTCCCGCCGGGAGGGCACGGGCAGACCCCTCCCGGCTGCGGGGACCCCGTGCCGGCCACCCCGCACAGCGCGGTGGCCGGCACGGGGCCGAGCCCGGTCCTAGCTCGTGCGGTCGATGACGAAGTCGGCCAGCGACTCCAGCGCGGTCTTGGCCGAGCCGTCGGGCAGCGGCGCCAGGCACTCGCGGGCCTCGCTCGACCAGCGGATGAGCTCGGCGCGGGCCCGGTCCATCGCGGGATGCTCGCGCAGCAGCTCCAACGCCTCGACGACCCCGGACTCGGTGACCCCGGCCTCCGTGCGCGGGTTCACCCCGAGCAGGTCGCGCAGCCGGCGGGCCGCCGCGTCCTCGCCCTGCAGGGCGTAGAGCACCGGCAGCGTCGGGATGCCCTCGCGCAGGTCCGTCCCGGGTGTCTTGCCGGAGTCCTCGCTCGGCGACGCCACGTCGATGAGGTCGTCGGAGAGCTGGAAGGCCACCCCGAAGCGCTCCCCGAACGCGGCCAGGACGTCGGTCGTGACCGGGTCGGCGCCGGCGAGCATGGCGCCCAGGCGGGCGGACGTGGCGATCAGCGAAGCCGTCTTCTCCGTGATGACCCGCAGGTAGTGCTCGATCGGGTCCTGCCCCGGCCCGACCCCGACGGTCTCGCGGATCTGGCCCTCACAGAGGGTCGCGATCGTGCGCGCCAGGATGCGGGTCGCCTCCGGCCCCAGGTCGGCCGTGATCTCGGACGCGCGTGCGAACAGGAAGTCGCCGGTGAGGATCGCGACCGTGTTCGTCCACCGGGCGTTCGCGGACGCGGCACCGCGGCGCAGCGGGGCCTCGTCCATCACGTCGTCGTGGTAAAGCGTCGACAGATGGGTCAGCTCGATCGCCACGGCCGCCGGCACGACACCGACCGCGTCCGGATCGGCGAACTGGGCGGCAAGCAGTACGACCATGGGTCGGAACCGCTTGCCGCCCGCGTCGACGAGGTGCCGGGACGCCTCGGTCACGAAGGAGAACTCGCTGCGGACGGATCCGCGCAGCATCTCCTCGACCGCGGCGAGCCCGACCCGCATCGACTTCTCGAGATCAGGGTCGGCCCTGATCCCCATCACTTCCAGCCCGATAGCGCTCATACCGCCATCAGCGTACGAAGCCGGAGGTCGCCGCGGTGGTCGCCAGGTCGAGAAGCGGCTGCGGCGCCACGCCCAACAGCAGGGTCATGAGTGCACCTATACCCACCGTAGCGAAGGTAAGAGTCGGCCGGGTGACGACGACCGGCCCGTCGGCGAGCGGCTCGGAGAAGAACATCAGCACGATGACCCGGACGTAGAAGAACGCCGCGATCGCGCTGCACACCAGGGCCACGACCACCAGCGGGGTCGCGTCACCGGCGATCGCCGCCTGGAAGACCGCGAACTTCCCGGTGAACCCGCTGGTCAGCGGGATGCCGGCGAGCGCGAGCAGTAGGAAGGCGAACGTGCCTGCCAGCAGCGGCGACGTCCGGCCCAGGCCCTGCCACTGGGAGAGGTCGCTGGCCTCGCCGTCGCCGGTGCGGACCAGGGAGACCACCGCGAACGCCGCGATCGTGGTGAAGCCGTAGGTCACCAGGTAGAACATGGCGCCGCGCAGGCCGTCGACGTTCGAGCCGGCCATCCCGACGAGCAGGAAGCCGGCGTGCGCGACCGCAGAGTAGGCGAGCATCCGCTTGATGTCACGCTGCGTGAGCGCGAGCACCGCGCCGACGACCATGGTGAGAATGGCCACAGCCCAGATCACCGGCCGCCAGTCCCACCGCATGCCGCCGAAGGCCACGTAGAAGACCCGCAGCAGCGCCCCGAAGGCGGCGACCTTCGTCCCCGCCGCCATGAAGGCGGTGATCGGTGTCGGGGCGCCCTGGTAGACGTCCGGCGTCCAGGAGTGGAACGGGGCGGCACCGATCTTGAAGAACAGGCCGACGCCGAGCAGCGCGAGCGACAGGTAGAGGTACGTGTCGTTCTGGCCGACCGTGCCCACCGCGTCGGCGATCCGGCCGAGCTCGACGCTGCCGGCGTAGCCGTAGGCGAATGCGACCCCATAAAGGAAGAAGGCCGACGAGAACGCCCCGAGCAGGAAGTACTTCATCGCGGCTTCCTGCGACAGCAGCCGCCGGCGCCGCGCCAGCCCGCACAGCAGGTACAGCGGCAGCGAGAGGATCTCCAGCGCCACGAACATGACCAGCAGGTTGTTCGAGGCGACGAAGAGCAGCATGCCGCTGACCGAGAAGACCATCAGCGGATACGCCTCGGTCTGCACGTCCGGCGAGGTGCGCTGCGCGGTGGAGCCGCGCGAGCCGGGGACGATCGCGGCGGAGGCGACGAGCGCGCCGCCGGAGGAGTCCAGCCGGCGCTCGGCGACCAGCAGCACCGCCAGCAGCGCGAACACCAGGATGGTGCCCTGCAGGAACAGCGTCGGCCCGTCGATGGCCACCGCGCCGGCGGCGAGCACCTGGCGGTGGGCGTGCAGAAGCACCACCGCGACGAACGCGCCGATGAACCCCGCCCCGGCCAGCAGCGGCTGGAGCACCCGCCGGGCCTTCGGCGGTGCGAAGGCGTCGACGAGGACCCCGGCCAGCGCGACGCCGAACAGGATGAGCATCGGGCTGAGGGACGAGTACTCGATCGACGGCGGTGTGATCTTCTGCGCGGCGCCCTGCGCCAGCACAGTCGTTGCGGCGCTCACGAACGGCCTCCGGATTCCGGCGCGGCCACCGGGGCCGTCGGCGCCGGGTCAGACTTCCCGATGTCCGCGAACGTGGCGGTCACCGTGGGCGTGATGATGTCGAGCAGCGGCTTGGGGTACACCCCGAGCCCGATGATCAGCGCGACCATCGGCGCGACCACCACCCGCTCCCGCACGCTGAGGTCCTTGACGAGACGCATCTTCTCGTCCTTGACCGGACCGGTCATCGTGCGCTGGTACAGGTACAGGATGTAGATCGCGGCGAGCACGATCCCGCAGGTCGCCACGATCGCCAGTGCTCGGTACTCGGTGAACACTCCGACCAGCACCAGGAACTCGCTGACGAAGCTGTTCGTACCCGGCAGGGCCAGCGAGGACAGTCCGGCGATCAGGAAGACCCCGGCGAGGATCGGCGTCACCTGGGCCATGCCGCCGTAGGCGCTGACGTCCCGGCTGCCCCGGCGGGCCACCAGGAAGCCGACCACCACGAACAGCAGCCCCGTCGACAGGCCGTGGTTGACCATGTAGAGCACGGCGCCCGTGCCGGCCTGCGAGGTGAAGGCGAAGGTCCCCAGCGCTATGAACCCGAAGTGGGCCAGCGAGGTGTAGGCGACCAGCCGTTTCATGTCCCGCTGGCCGATGGCCAGCAGGGCGCCGTAGAAGATGCCGATCACCGCCAGGGCCAGCACCATCGGCGCGAAGTACTCGGCGGCGTCCGGGAACAGCGGGATGCAGTACCGGATCAGGCCGAAGGTGCCGACCTTGTCCAGCACCCCGACGAGCAGGACGGCGCCGCCGGTCGGCGACTGCGCGCCGGCGTCGGGCAGCCAGGTGTGGAAGGGAAACAGCGGCGCCTTGATGGCGAAGGCGATGAAGAAGCCGAGGAAGAGCAGCTTCTGCACGCCCGGGGTGATCTCCAGCTGGCGCAGGGTGGCGAAGTCGAACGTGCCCGTGCCGAGCTGGTCGGCGGAGACCACGTACAGGCCGATCACCGCGGCGAGCATCAGCAGCCCGCCGAACAGGCTGTAGAGCAGGAACTTCACTGCCGCGTAGGAGCGCTGTGCCTTCTCCTCGACCGGCCCGTAGCTCCCGATGAGGAAGTACATCGGAATGAGCATGGCCTCGAAGAAGACATAGAAGAGGAACACGTCGGTGGCGGCGAACACCCCGACCATGCCCGTCTCCAGCGCCAGCAGCAGCGCGAAGAACGCGGGGACGGAACGCCGCCCCTCTTCCGCCTCGTCCCAGGAGGACAGCACGACCACCGGGACGAGCAGCGCGGCGAGCAGCATCAGCACCAGCGAGATGCCGTCGGCGCCCACCGAGTAGGAGACGCCGAACTCCTTGATCCAGTCATAGGACTGGCCGAACTGGAAGCCGGCCTTGTCCGGATCGTAGGCGGCGGTGGCCAGCACCGCGAGCACCAGGACTGCCAGCGAGACCACGAGCGCGAGTTGCTTGGCGAGCGTGCCGTGCCGGCGCGGCAGCGACGCGACGACCAGCGAACCGACCGCGGGGACGATCAGCATGATCGTCAGCCAGGGGGCTGTGCTCACGTCAGCCGGCCCTGGTGAGCAGCAGAGCACCGACCACGAGGACGGTACCTCCCAACATCGACAGTGCGTAGGACCGGACGAAGCCGGTCTGGGTGCGTCGCAGCCGGCCGGACAGCCCGCCCACGGCGGCGGCGCTCCCGCGCACGAAGCCGTCGATGCCGACGTTGTCCGCCCAGACCAGGAAGCGGGTCAGGTACTGCCCCGGCCGCATGGCGACGACCTCGTTGAAGGTGTTCGCGTAGAGGTCGCGGCGCGCGGCGACGGTCACCACGCTGACCTCGGCGTCCGGCCGGGCGACGGCCTCGACCGGGCGGAGCTGGTAACGCAGGTAGGCACCGGCGAACCCGCCGGCGGAGACGACCAGCACCAGCGCGGTGACGACCGCGGGCGAGATGTCGTGGTGCGCCTCACCGTGCTCGCCGACCACCGGGGCGAGCCAGTTCTGCATCGAGCTGCCGAGGACGAACAGCCCACCGGCGAAGACCGAGCCGACGGCCAGCAGCATCATCGGGCCGGTCATCGTCGCCGGCGACTCGTGCGGGTGCTTGGTCTCCGGCCCGTCGTGCTCCCAGCGCGCCTTGCCGTGGAAGGTCATCAGGAACAGCCGGGTCATGTAGAAGGCGGTGATCCCGGCGCCGAGCAGCGCCACGCCACCGTAGATGTAGCCGCTGGTGCCACCCTTGGCCAGCGCCGTCTCGATGATGCGGTCCTTGGTGAAGAACCCGGACAGGCCCGGGAAACCGATGATCGCCAGGTAGCCGAGGCCGAAGGTGACCCAGGTGATCGGCATGTGCCGCCACAGCCCGCCGTACCTGCGCATGTCCTGCTCGCCGTCCATCCCGTGGATGACCGAGCCGGAGCCGAGGAACAGGCCGGCCTTGAAGAAGCCGTGCGCGAGCAGGTGCATGATGCCCAGCGCGTACCCGGCCGGGCCGAGCCCGACGGCGAGGAACATGTAGCCGATCTGGCTGACCGTCGAGTAGGCCAGGACCTTCTTGATGTCGTCGTAGGCGCAGCCGATGACGCATCCGATGAGGATCGTGACCGCGCCGATGATCAGGACGACGGTCCGCGCGGCCTGCGTCTGGTCAAAGATCGGGGCAGCCCGGACGATCAGGTACACACCGGCGGTGACCATGGTCGCGGCGTGGATGAGCGCCGAGATCGGGGTCGGGCCCTCCATGGCGTCCGGGAGCCAGGCCTGCAGCGGGAACTGACCGGACTTGCCGCAGGCGCCGAGCAGGAGCAGGAGCGCCATCGCGGTGATGGTGCCGTAGCCGATGACGTCCGCGGCGGCGGCACCGAACACCGAGTCGTAGTTCGTGCTGCCGACGGTGGCGAACATGAACATGATCGCGAGCGCGAGACCGACGTCGCCGACCCGGTTCATGTAGAAGGCCTTGTTCGCGGCGGTGGCCGCGGCCGGCTTGTACTCCCAGAACTTGATGAGCAGGAAGGACGAGAGGCCGACCAGCTCCCAGCCGCCGTAGAGCACCAGGAAGTTGTTGCCCAGCACCAGCAGCAGCATCGACGCCAGGAACAGGTTCATGTAGGCGAAGAAGCGCCGCCGGCCCGGGTCGTGCGACATGTAGCCGATCGAGTAGATGTGGATCAGCGTGCCCACACCGGTGATCAGCAGCACGAAGACCGCGGAGAGCTGGTCGAACAGCAGGCCGACGTCCACCTGGAAGCCGTTGACCGGGATCCAGCTGTAGAGGTGCTGGGAGACGGCCCGGTCGTCACCGGAGCGGTCGAGCAGCCCGAAGAACAGGACCAGGCCGACGACGAAGGATGCGGCCGCGGTCAGCGTGCCGAGCAGGTGGCCCCACCGGTCGGTACGCCGCCCGCCGAGCAGGAGAACGGCCGCCCCGGCCAGCGGAAGCGCGATGAGCAGCCAGGTCAGCGAGAACGCCCCGGACGCGGCGGCGTAGTGCACGGCCGCGCCACCGTGCTCGTCGGCCGCGAGGATGGCGGCCCCTCCGGCGCTCATCGCGGTCCGGTTCCGGGTACGTGCGCCAGCGCCAGGGCCACCGGAGGTGGTCCGGGCTGCGCCGCCCCTGTTGCGCAAAGCGTCACTGCAGTGTCGTCCGTTCTTCCGTGACCGGAGGTCCCGGTCGCGGCCGCGTCAGGGCGGCCGGGAGACAAGCCTCGGGATGCCCGAGTACGTCGAGAGGTCAGTACTTCAGGAGGTTCACGTCGTCGACCGACGCGGATCTGCGCGTCCGGAAGATCGCCAGAATGATCGCCAGGCCGACGACCACCTCGGCGGCGGCCACGACCATGACGAAGAACGCCATGATCTGGCCCTCCAGCGTCCCGTGGATGCGGGAGAACGTCACCAGGGTCAGGTTCACCGCGTTGAGCATCAGCTCGATCGACATGAACACGACGATCGCGTTGCGCCGGACCAGAACCCCGGTCGCGCCGATGGTGAACAGCAACCCCGACAGGATCAGATAGTTCGCCGGGTTCACCGACCGCTCCCCCTGCCCGCGCCCACCGGCGCCGACCCGCCGACGACGGTCTCGTCGTCGGAGTCCTCACTCGTCCCGTTCGCGCTCGGCCCGCCGTCGGGCCCACCGCCGCCCGGGCCGTCCGTACCCGGACCACCAGCACCGCCCGCACCGGGACCGCCTGTCCCAGGACCGCCCGGACCACCGGCACCGCCGTCGTCCGGACCGCCCGCGCCGGCCGGGCCGGACGGGCCCGCACCGGGCCCGCCGAGGTCCGGGCCGACGAGCTCGGGCTGCTCCGGGCCGGGGTTGGTCGCGAAGACCTTCGGCCCGGGCCGCGGGGTGACGGTGCCGCCCTCGGCGAAGCGAGCGCGCATCCGTTCCTTCTGCGTGGCCTTCTCACCGGTGTGCTCGCGGTGACCGAGGACCATCGTCCCGATCGCCGCGACCACGAGCAGCACCGAGATCGCTTCGAAGACGAAGACGTACTGGGTGAACAGCAGACGTCCGATCGCGTGGACGTTGCCGCCGGTGTTCGCCGCCTCCAGGCCCGCCGCCTTGCCGCCGTCGATCGCGCGACCGATCGGGAACACCAGCAGGCCGGCGAAGCCGAGCCCGAGGATCACCGCGGCGATCCGCTGGCCGCGCAGGGTCTCGACCAGCGAGTCGGACGAATCGACTCCGACCAGCATCAGCACGAACAGGAACAACACCATGATCGCGCCGGTGTAGACGATGATCTGGACGAAGCCCAGGAAGGGCGCGTCCTGGATCAGGTAGAACACCGCGACGCAGAACAGGTTCACCACGAGCAGCAGGGCGGAGTGCACCGCGCTGCGCATCAGGACCATGCCGAGCGCCGCCAGCAGCGCCACCGGCGCGAGCAGCCAGAACGTCCAGGCCTCGCCGTTCGACGTGCTGCTGATCTCCGCCGCCTGGGCGAGAATCTGCGGATTCATCGGGGCCGCTCCGAACCCGCGCCGTGGGCGGGCACCTTGTTCGCCGCCCTTTCGGCCTCGCCGGCCTCGTCAGCCTCGCCGGCCGGCGAGCCGCCGACCTGCCAGGGCAGCGGGGCGTCGGGATCGCGGGTGTAGTAGTCGGTCTCGCTCTCGCCGAGGCGCATCGGGTGCGGCGGGGACTCCATCCCGGCCCGAAGCGGGGCGAGCAGCTGCTCCTTGGTGAAGATCAGGTCGTTGCGGCTGTCGTCGGCCAGCTCGTAGTCGTTCGACATCGTCAGCGCCCGGGTGGGGCACGCCTCGATGCACAGCCCGCACAGGATGCAGCGCAGGTAGTTGATCTGGTAGACGCGGCCGTACCGCTCACCCGGCGAGAAACGCTCCTCGTCGGTGTTGTCCGCGCCCTCGACGTAGATCGCGTCGGCCGGGCAGGCCCACGCGCACAGCTCGCAGCCGACGCACTTCTCCAGCCCGTCCGGATGCCGGTTGAGCTGGTGACGGCCGTGGAAGCGGGGTGCCGTCTCCTTCTTCTGCTCCGGGTACTGCTCGGTCGTCGGCTTCTTGAACATCGTCGAGAAGGTGACGCCGAAACCCTTGTAGGGGTCGAGGATCCCCATGGTTCAGCTCTCCTGTCGCGGGCCGGAGCCCGCGGGGATGACGGTGGTGTTTCCCTTGTCGCCGCCGGCGGAGCCGGCCGCGCCGCTGCCGGCTGCAGTGCTGCCAGCCGCAGTGCGGCCGGCCAGTGCCCTCGTCGCGCCGTCGGACGGCGGCGGCCAGGGAATCCTGTCCAGGCTCGGGGCCGATTCGGCGCGTTCCCGCTCGGCCTCCTCCTGCTCACGCTGGGCCCTCGCCGCGCCCGGGTCGATGATCGCGACCACGAGCAGGACGCCCACCACGACCCCGAAGCCGATCAGCCACGGCGTCCGGTCGCTCACGTGCTCCTGGTAGGCGCGGAAGGTCGCGACCGCGAGCACCCACACCAGGCCGACCGGGATCAGGACCTTCCAGCCGAAGGCCATGAACTGGTCGTAGCGCAGCCGCGGCAGCGTGCCCCGCAGCCAGATGAACACGAAGATGAACAGCAGCAGCTTGATGACGAACCAGATCAGCGGGTACCAGCCGTGGTCCAGCCCGGACAGGCCCGGGATCGGCGGCGGCTGCCAGCCTCCGAGGAACAGTGTGGTCGCGATCGCCGAGACGGTGACCATGTTGATGTACTCGGCGAGGAAGAAGAACGCGAACTTGATCGAGCTGTACTCGGTGTGGAACCCGCCGACCAGCTCGCCCTCGGCCTCGGGGAGGTCGAACGGCGTCCGGTTCGTCTCACCGACCATCGCGATGCAGTAGAGGATGAACGACGGCAGCAGCGCGATGTACCACCAGTCGTGCTGGCTCTGCACGATGCCCGCGGTCGACAGTGTTCCCGCGTAGATGAAGACCGCGACGAAGGCCAGGCCCATCGCGACCTCGTAGGAGATGATCTGCGCGGCCGAGCGCAGCGAGCCCAGCAGCGGGTAGGTCGAGCCGCTGGACCAGCCGGCGAGGATCAGTCCGTACACGCCCAGCGACGCCGCCGCCAGCAGGTACAGCACGCTGACCGGCAGGTCGGCGAGCTGGAGCGTCGTGCGTTCACCGAAGATCGACACCTCCGGCCCGAACGGGATGCAGGCGAAGGCCAGGATGGCCGGCACCGCCGAGATGACCGGAGCCAGGATGAAGATCGGCTTGTCGGCCAGCGTCGGGATGATGTCTTCCTTGAGCATGAGCTTCACGCCGTCGGCGAGGCTCTGCAGCCAGCCGCGCGGGCCGTGCCGGTTCGGCCCGACCCGCTGCTGCATCTTCGCGACGACCTTGCGCTCGAAGACGATCGAGAACAGCGTCATCACCAGCAGGAACGCGAAGACCGCGACAGCCTTGATCAGGATGAGCCAGAACGGGTCGTCGGTGAGGACGGACATGTCCGGGTCGCCGACGTTCGCGGCGAGCAGGAGCGTCGAGGTCCCGGTCATGCCCGGCCTCCGGTGGTGTCGACCCGGCCCGCGGCACCGAGGCCGGTGTGGGCCACGGTCACGGCGGTGTCCTGGGCGGTCGCGAGCTGCGAGCCGAGCGCCGCGCCGCGGGTCTCGTCGGTCGGGAAGGTGTCGACTTCCCCGCCGGGCGCCGTCTCGGTCGGCAGCAGCCCGCCGGCACTGAGCCGAACCAGCACGCCGGCGTGCTCGGCCAGCGAGCGGCGGACGTGCGACCCGGGTGAGTGCGTCGGAACCCAGACGACCCGGTCCGGCATGGCGGTGATCTCCAGCGGCAGGGTGACGGAGCCGCGGGAGGTGCTGGCGGTGACCGGCTCCCCCTCGACCGCGCCGATCTCGGCGGCGGTCGCGGCCGAGAGCTGCAGCCGCGGTGGACGGGCGGTACCGGCCAGGTACGGCTCGCCGGCCTGCAGGGCGCCGTCGTCAAGGTTGAGGTGCCAGGTCGCCAGCAGGGCCTCGCCCGGACCGGCGGTCACCGGCTCGGGCACCCGCTCGACCGGAGCCGGGCCGCGCCCGGTCTCGTCACCGGCGCGGCCGAGCTCACTCAACTCGCGCGCGGCGGCGCCCGCGTCCGGAACCCGCAGGTCGATGCCCATCTCGGCGGCGAGCAGGTGCAGCACCCGCAGGTCGGGCAGGGCCGGCGTCCCCTCCAGTGCACGCTGGAAGGGACGCAGGCGGCCCTCCCAGTCGACGAACGTGCCGGCCTTCTCCGCCACCGGAGCGACCGGGAGGACGACGTCGGCGACCTCCGCGATCGACGAGCGGCGGATCTCCAGCGAGACGCAGAACGGCACCCGGGCCAGCGCGGCCAGCGCGGCCGCGGGGTCGGGCAGGTCCTCGGCGTCGACACCGGCGACGACGACCGCGTCAAGCCGGCCCGCCGCGGCGGCGGCCAGAATGCCGGCGGTGTCGCGGCCGGGCGCGCCCAGCAGGCGGGCGCCCCAGAAGGACTCCACCTCGGCCCGCGCGCCGACGTCCGCGACCGGGCGGCCGCCCGGCAGCAGCGACGGGAGCAGGCCGGCGGAGACCGCGCCGCGCTCACCGGCCCGGCGCGGCACCCAGGCCAGCGCGGCGCCGGTGGACTCGGCGAGGCGCAGCGCCGCGGACAGCGCGCCGGGCGACTCGGCGGCCCGCGAGCCGACCAGGATCACCGCGCCGGGTGCCCGCAGCGCCTCGGTGGTGGCCGACGCGCCGGTGGCCAGCTCGTCCAGCGTGGCGGCCTCGCCGCCGGGGACGACCGGGATCAGCGTGCCGGCCATCTTGCGCAGCCCGCGGGTGATCAGCGGCGCCAGCGCGTGCACGGCGGTTCCGTGCTTGCTCGCCGCCTTGCGCAGCCGCAGGAAGACGATGGGCGACTCCTCCTCCGGCTCGAACGAGACGAGCAGGACGGCGGGCGCGGCCTCCAGATCGGCGTAGGTGACCCCGATTCCGGTACCGGCGACGGCGCTACCGAGGAAGGCCTCCTCCTCGGCGGAGTGCGGGCGGGCGCGGAAGTCCACGTCGTTGGTGCCCAGGGCGAGCCGGGCGAACTTGGCGTAGGCGTAGGCGTCCTCGCGGGTGAGCCGGCCGCCGGCGAGCACGCCGACGCCGTTGCGGTCCCGGCACTCGGCCAGGCCGCGGGCGGCGTACTCCAGCGCCTCCGACCAGCTCGCCTCGACCAGCTCACCGGTGCTGTCGTCCCGGATCAGCGGCGTGGTGAGCCGGTCGGACTGCCGCGCGTAGTTGAACGCGAAGCGGCCCTTGTCGCAGTTCCACTCCTCGTTGACCGCCGGATCCTCGGCGGCGAGGCGACGCATCACCTTGCCGCGCCGGTGGTCGGTGCGCAGCGAGCAGCCGGCGGCGCAGTGCTCACAGGACGTCGGCGTCGACACCAGGTCGAACGGCCGGGCCCGGAACCGGTAGGCGGAGCTGGTGAGCGCACCGACCGGGCAGATCTGCACGGTGTTGCCGGAGAAGTAGGACGAGAACGGCTGCCCGTCGCTGACGGCGACCTGCTCGGCCGCGCCCCGCTCGAACAGCTCGATGAACGGATCCCCGGCGATCTGCGCGGAGAACCGGGTGCAGCGCGCGCACAACACGCAACGCTCCCGGTCCAGCAGGATCTGGCTGGAGATCGCCAGCGGCTTCGGGTACGCCCGCTTCGTCTCCTTGAAGCGGGAGGTCGCCGCGCCGTTGGCCATCGACTGGTTCTGCAGCGGGCACTCGCCGCCCTTGTCGCAGATCGGGCAGTCGAGGGGGTGGTTGAGGAGCAGGAACTCCAGCGTCCCGGCCTGGGCCTTCTTCGCCACCGGCGAGGTGACCTGGGTCCTGACGACCATGTCGGCGGCGACCGTGGTCGTGCAGGACGCGACCGGCTTGCGCTGGCCCTCGACCTCGACGATGCACTGCCGGCAGGCGCCGACCGGGTCCAGCAGGGGGTGGTCGCAGAACCGCGGGATCTCGATTCCCAACAGCTCAGCGGCCCGGATGATGAGGGTGCCCTTCGGCACGCTCACCTCGAGCCCGTCCACGGTGAGCGTGACGTGGTTGGGGGCGGCCGGCGCGGCCGGCTTCTCTGGGGCGACGGTCATGATCTCAGTGCGCTCCCGCGTAGGCGCCCGGCGTGCCCGCGGCCGCGCCACCCGCGGCCGCGCCGTTCGCCGAGCCGGCTACCGACGTGGTGGAACCCGACGGCCCCACCGGGGTGATCGGGAGGAACTCGTTCCGGAAGAACTTGATCCCGGAGACGATCGGCGAGGTGGCGCCGTCCGCGAGCGCGCAGAAGGCGCGTCCGAAGATGTTGTCGCAGGCGTCGACGAGGGTGTCGACGTCGTCGGGGTCGCCCTGGCCGCGCTCCATCCGGGACAGGATCTGCACCATCCAGGTGGTGCCCTCCCGGCACGGGGTGCACTTGCCGCACGACTCGTGCGCGTAGAACTGGGTCAGCCGCCGCACGATCTTGAGCATGTCGACCGAGTCGTCCATGATCATGAGGGCGGCCGTGCCGAGCAGCGAGCCGGCCTCCTGTACGCCCTCGAAGTCCAGCGGGACGTCAAGGTGGTCGGCGGTCAGCAGCGGCGTCGACGAGCCGCCCGGGGTCCACGCCTTGAGCTTGCGGCCGCCGAGGACGCCGCCCGCCATGTCGAGCAGCTCGCGCAGCGTCGTGCCCATCGGCGCCTCGTACTGGCCGGGGTGGGTCACGTGGCCGGAGAGGCTGTAGATCTTCGGGCCCGGGGCGCGCTCGCGGCCCATCGACCGGAACCAGTCGACGCCGTAGTTCACGATGAAGGGAACGGTGGCGATCGTCTCGACGTTGTTCACGACCGTGGGGGATGCGTACAGGCCGTGGGTCGCCGGGAACGGCGGGCGCAGCCGCGGCTGGCCGCGCCGGCCCTCCAGCGAGTCCAGCAGCGCCGTCTCCTCGCCGCAGATGTACGCGCCGGCGCCGGAGTGCACCACCAGGTCGAGGTCGAAGCCGCTACCGAGGATGTCGCGTCCCAGGTAGCCGGCGCGGTACGCCTCGGCGACGGCGGCGCGCAGCCGCCGGCCGGCGTGGATGAGCTCGCCGCGCAGGTAGATGAAGGCCCGGTTCGCGCGCACCGCGTAGGCGGCGATCACGATGCCCTCGATCAGCGAGTGCGGGTCGGCCTTCATCAGCGGGGCGTCCTTGCAGGTACCCGGCTCGCCCTCGTCGGCGTTGATGACGAGGTAGTGCGGTTTGCCGTCGCCCTGCGGGATGAAGCCCCACTTCATGCCGGTGGGGAAGCCCGCGCCGCCGCGGCCGCGCAGGCCGGAGTCCTTGACCAGCTTGATCAGGTCGTCCGGGCTCTGCGCCAGCGCCCGGCGCAGGCCCTGGTAGCCGTCGAGGCGCTCGTAGGTCGCCAGCGTCCACGACTCGGGCGCCGTCCAGCGCCGGGTGAGGACCGGGGTGACAGGCATGGTCAGTTCACCTTCGTCTGCGGGACGCCGGGCGTCCCCGGCGCGGGCGCCGGGCTCGCCGGGGCGGCGGCGCTCGACGATGCGGGGCTGCTCGACGCCGGCGCAGCCGGGGCCGAAGCAGCCGAGGGCGGCGCGTTCGAGGGCAGCGGGGTCAGCGGCGGGGCACCGGCCACACCGTCCTCCGCCTTCCAGCCGGCGGCCTCGGCGAGCAGCACGCCGGCCAGGGACGGGGTCCCCACCCCCTGCCCGGCGACGCCCTCCGGACGCGGGTCCTCGAAGCCGGCGAGCTGGAACGAGGACTCGCCGAACGTACACAGCGGGCCGCCGCGGGTCGGGGCCGGGCGCTCGCCGCGCCGCAGGGCCTCGACGATCTCCTCCGCCGAGTCCGGGTTGACCTGGTCGTAGAACTCGTAGTTGACGGTCATCACCGGCGCGTAGTCACAGGCCGCCAGGCACTCGGCGTGCTCCAGCGTGATCGTGCCGTCCTCGGTGGTCTGGTCGTGCCCGACGCCGAGGTTCTTCGACAGGCGCTCGTAGACCTCCTCGCCGCCGCGCAACAGGCAGGAGAGGTTCGTGCAGACGGAGACCAGCCAGTCGCCGACCGGGCGGCGCTTGTACATCGTGTAGAACGTCGCGACCGCGCTGACCTCGGCGTGGGTGATGCCGAGCTCCTCGGCGCAGAACTCCACGCCCTCCGCGGTGACCGCGCCCTGCTCGGACTGCACCAGGTGCAGCATCGGCAGCAGCGCCGAGCGGGAACGTCCCTCGGGGTAGCGCGCGATGATCTCGCGGGCCGCGGCGCGGGTCTGTTCGGTCAGTGGCATCAGCGATCAACTCCCCCGAGCACCGGGTCGACGGAGGCGACGCCGACGATCACGTCGGCCACCTGCCCGCCCTCCGTCAGCGCGGGCACGGCCTGCAGGTTCACGAAGCTTGGGTCCCGCACGTGGACGCGGAACGGCCTGGTGCCGCCGTCGCTGACGACGTGGTAGCCGAGCTCGCCGCGCGGCGACTCGATCTGCGTGTACACCTGGCCGGCGGGCACCCGGAAGCCCTCGGTGACGAGCTTGAAGTGGTGGATCAGGGCCTCCATCGAGGTCCCCATGATCTTGCGGATGTACTCGAGCGAGTTGCCCATGCCATCCGAGCCGATGGCCAGCTGCGACGGCCAGGCGATCTTCTTGTCGGCGACCATGACCGGGCCGGGGCGCAGCCGGTCCAGGCACTGCTCGATGATCTTGAGGGACTCGCCCATCTCCTCGATCCGCACCAGGTACCGGGCGTAGGAGTCGCCCTCGAGCGCGGTCGGGACGTCGAACTCGTAGGTCTCGTAGCCGCAGTACGGCATGGTCTTGCGCAGGTCCCAGGGCAGACCGGCGGCGCGCAGCACCGGCCCGGTCGTCCCCAGCGCGAGGCAGGCGGCGGCGTCGAGGAAGTTGACGTCGACCATCCGCGCCTTCCAGATGGGCTGGCCGGTCAGCAGCGCGTGGTACTCGCGGATGCGCTTGGGCATGTAGTCGAGGAACGCCCGGATCGCCGGGATCACCTCGTCCGGGATGTCCTGGGCGAGGCCGCCGGGCCGGATGTAGGCGTGGTTCATCCGCAGGCCGGTGATCGTCTCGAGCAGGTCGAGGATCTTCTCGCGCTCACGGAACCCGAAGATCATGCCGGTGGTGGCGCCGAGCTCCATGCCTCCGGTCGCCAGCCACACCAGGTGCGAGGCGATCCGCTGCAGCTCCATGACGAGCACCCGGATGACGGTCGCCCGCTCCGGCACCTCGTCGGTGATGCCGAGCAGCTTCTCCACCGACAGGCAGTACGCCGCCTCGTTGTACAGCGGCGAGAGGTAGTCGGCGCGGGTGAGGAACGTGACCGCCTGCGTCCAGGTGCGGTACTCGCAGCTCTTCTCGATCCCGGTGTGCAGGTAGCCGATGACCAGGCGGGTCTCGGTGACCGTCTCGCCCTCGATCTCCAGCACCAGCCGCAGCACGCCATGGGTGGACGGGTGCTGCGGGCCCATGTTGACGGTGATCCGCTCGCCGTCGTCCTCACCGGTGCCGAGAACCTGTTCCCAGTCACCGCCCGTCACGGTGTAGATGCGACCGGCGGAGGACTCGGTGAACCCGGCCTCGTAGGGCTGCGCGCCGGTGATGGTCTCGGCCGAACCGTCGACGGGCGTCTCGGTGTGCGTGCTCATAGCGAACCTCGGAAGTCGGCTCGGGGGTGCCTGGCGGTCACGCGTGACCCCGTGGTGGCCCGCGCCCGGGTGCCGGCCGGACAGTGCCCGGTCACGAGTAGCTCCGGCGGGTCTCGGGCGGCGGGATCTGCGCGCCCTTGTACTCGACGGGGATGCCGCCGAGCGGGTAGTCCTTGCGCTGCGGGTGGCCCACCCAGTCGTCCGGCATCATGATCCGCGTCAGGCCGTGGTGGCCCTCGTAGACGATGCCGAACAGGTCGTAGGCCTCGCGCTCGTGCCAGTCCGCGGTCGGCCAGACCGGGGTCAGGCTCGGCAGCACCGCGTCGCCGTCCGCGACGGAGACCTCGACGCGCAGCCGGCGCCGGTGGGTCAGCGACGTCAGGTGCACCACGGAGTGCAGGCGGCGGCCGGTCAGGTCGTCGGGGTAGTCCACCCCGGACAACGACGACAGCAGCTCGAAGCGCAGCCCCGGGTCGTCGCGCAGCGTCCACGCGACGTCCAGCAGCCGCTCGCGGCGCACGTGGATCGTCAGCTCGCCGTACGCGAAGACGACCCGCTCGACGGCGTCGCCCAGCTCGGGGAAGACCCGCTCGAGGGTGTCGTAGACGGTGTCGGCGGCCTCGTCGCCGAACGGGCGGGACGTCGACGCCAGGGCCGCCACCGGCGGCACGAGGCCACCGAAGCCCGACGTGTCGCCACTGCCGCGCGCGCCGAAGGCGTCCCGGCGGCGGCCGCCGGGGCCGCCCGGAACGCCGGCGGAGCCCGGTACCAGGTCAGTCATCGGTCAGGGTCTCCGTGCTCGGTCCGGGACCGTCGGCCCGGGACTCGTCGGTCGGCTTGGCGTCGACGGGCACCCGCTTGCCGCGGCCGAAGACGGACGGCGGCGCGATCGCCGCCGGGCGGCGCTCGTCCAGCACCGGTTCGACGGCACCGCGCCCCGCCGGGACGGGCGCGCCTTCAGGCAGGCTGAACCGCTTGCGGTCGTTGACCGACAGCGTGCGGGTGTCGACCGCGCCGGCGGGCAGGCCGGACCACGCCGTGGCCACCTCGATCGGCTTCGGGTAGGGCGACGAGCCGGCCTTGGTGTGCTCGACCTTGCCCGACACCGAGCCGGCGAGGATCTTCTCGTGCAGCTTGATGATCGCGTCCATGAGCATCTCGGGACGCGGCGGGCAGCCCGGCAGGTACATGTCCACCGGAACGATGTGGTCGACGCCCTGCACGATCGCGTAGTTGTTGAACATTCCGCCGCTGCTCGCGCAGACGCCCATCGACAGCACCCACTTGGGCTCGGGCATCTGGTCGTAGATCTGGCGCAGCACCGGGGCCATCTTCTGGCTCACCCGGCCCGCCACGATCATGAGGTCGGCCTGGCGCGGGCTGGCCCGGAAGACCTCCATCCCGAAGCGGGAGAGGTCGTAGCGGCCGGCGCCGGTCGACATCATCTCGATGGCACAGCAGGCCAGGCCGAAGGTCGCCGGCCACAGCGACGACCTGCGCGACCAGTTGGCCAGCTTCTCGACGGTGGTCAGCAGAACTCCACCGGGCAGCTTCTCTTCTAGTCCCATTCCAGACCCCCCCGGCGCCATATGTAGGCGTAGGCGACGAAGATCGTCGCCATGAACGACACCATCGCGCCGAGACCGAAGACCGCGAGACTGTCGAACGTGACGGCCCACGGGAACAGGAAGATGATCTCGATGTCGAAGACGATGAAGAGCATCGCGGTGATGTAGTACTTCACCGGGAACCGGTGCGGCCCGGCCGGCACCGGCTCGGGTTCGATACCGCACTCGTAGATGTCGACCTTGGCACGGTTGAACCGTTTCGGGCCGACCAGCGCGCTCACCGCCACGGAACCGACCGCGAACAGCATCGCGATCGCGAGCAGAACGAGGATCGGCACATAACTGTCGAGCATGCCGAACTCCTCTCCTTCGAAAGTTTGGTGCGGACGTCTTGGTGGCGGTTCGCCGGGTGTGGCCGAACGGGCCTCCCGAGCCAACCGGTGCTTCGTGCTCCTGCCCCCGCGGGTGCCGAGCGCGGGTGCAGCCTACGCGACCTCTGATTTCCCGGTCGCACCGGGATTGTTCCCCTCCGCAGCACCGCCGGAGGGATCTCCCGTGGACGTCTGACACAGCCCGGAGTTCCCTGGTTCGGAGCACGCGCGACTATCGGGAGGTGTCGCGTGCGAGCACGTGCGCCGGAGTCCATACCGGCGGCTGCCGGCGTCCCTACCGGCTGCTTCCGAACGTGGCCGCGTTCAGGCGGCGGGCGCCAACCGGGTCAGCGCGTTGATCAGTCGATCCGTGGCGTCACCTCCCCGCGGGTCGGTCAGATTCGCCATGACCTTCAGGACGAAACGCATCAGCATGGGCCGAGGCAGCCCGTACCTGGTCCCCAGCGCCATCACGGTCGGATTCCCGATGAGCTGTACAAACAAACGGCCCAGGGTGTAATACCCCCCGTATGTCTGAGCCAGGATCTCCGGATATCGCCCGAGCGCCCGCTCCCGGGCCGGCCCGGAGTGCCGGGCGAGCGCAAGGACGATCGTCTCGGCGGCGATCCGGCCCGATTCCATCGCATATGCGATGCCCTCGCCGTTGAACGGGTTCACCATCCCGCCGGCGTCGCCGACGAGGAGCACTCCGTCCTGGTAGTGCGGGGCGCGGTTGAAGGCCATCGGCAGCGCGCTGCCGCGGACCGGGCCGGTGGCGTTCTCCTCGGTGTAGCCCCACTCGGGCGGCAGCCCGTTCAGCCACCGGCGGAGCAGATCCCGGTAGTCGGTGTTCTGGAAGGCGCTGGTGGTGTTGAGCATGCCCAGGCCGACGTTGCTGGTGCCGTCACCCATACCGAAGATCCACCCGTAGCCCGGCAGCAGCCGGCTCTGGCGCGGCGGGCCCTCCCACAGCTCGAGGTGGGACTCGAGGAAGTCGTCGTTCGTGCGCGGGCTGCGGTAGTAGCGCCGCACGGCCACGCCCAGCGGGCGGTCCTCCCGGCGCCGGATCCCCAGCGCCTGCGCGATCCGGGCGCTGTTGCCGTCGGCGGCGACCACAACCGGGGCACGGAACTCGGCCGGAGCCCGGTCGACCCCGGCCCGCGCGGTCACGCCGACCACCCGTCCCGTCCGGTCGTCACGCACCGGCCCGGTGACGGAGGCGCCCTCGACCAGTCGGGCACCGGCCTTGACCGCGTGCCGGGCGAGCATCTCGTCGAAGTCCGCGCGCGGGCGAACCAGGCCGTAGTCGGGCCAGCTCGCGAGCTCCGGCCACGGCAGCTCGAGGCGCACACCGCCGCCGATGATGCGCAGCCCCCTGTTACGCAGCCAGCCGGCCTCGACCGATGTGTCGATGCCCATCTCGACAAGGCTGCGCACGGCCCGCGGGGTCAGCCCGTCACCGCAGACCTTCTCCCGAGGGAAGGTGCTCTTCTCCAGCAGCAGGACGTCGAGCCCGGTGCGGGCGAGGTGGTACGCGGCGGCCGAGCCGCCCGGCCCGGCACCAACCACGATGACGTCGGCGTCAGGGCGGTCGTCGGGGCGGTCATCCGCCCGGGTGCCGTCCCGTTCCGTCATCCGCTTGGTCACGCGCTGCTCCGGATTCCCGCGCCAGTCGGCCGATCAGGGCCGTGTCCCACGTCTCCCGCTTGCGCGCTCGTGAAATTCTTCACGAGCGCCACGCCGAGTGTAGGCCCTGCCAAGGCCCAAGGCACCAACCAGGACCTCGAGATGCGCAGACGAGTCAACTTCCCCCGTACTTCGCAACGCAGCGCCACGGCACGGCGACGATAGGCACCTCGGTGGTCCCTCGACCGGGCCAACACCCGCCTGTCGGTGCGGCGCGAGCCGGCCGGCAGCGCGGGCGGCGCGGGCGGCGCAGGCGGCGCAGGCAGCGCGGGCGGCGCCGGCGGGCACGCAGGCGGCCCACGCCGGGCGAGCGGGCGGGCGGGGGCGACGCCAAGCGGGCACGGATGACGCGCACGATCGGGCCGACCGTCCCCGGCCAGGAGGTGACATGACCACCCGAGCTGGGTAGTTCCGCAAAGTTGGCTGACAAAAGTTGGCTGACTTTGGCTGGCAGAAAGTTGGCTGACATCGCGCGAATGACTGACATCGCGCGGACCCGCGTCTCACGGATCGACGCGCCCCCACCGGATCCGGAGCCCGCCGACCGCCCGGCGTGGATCGACAGGCCCCACCGACATCGGAGATCGACGCGGCCATGACCTCAGAAACAGTCGTTCTCACCACCGCCGAAGGTCCGACACCCGCGGTCATAGCGGAGCCCCGGTGGACCGCCCGCGGCGGCGTCCTCGTCGTGCACGAGGTGTTCGGGCTCACCGACCACGTGACCGACGTCTGCCGCAGGTTCGCGGACGCCGGCTGGCGGGCCGTCGCCCCGGATCTGTACCACCGGCAGGGCTCCCCCGTCTTCGACTACACCGACTCGGCGGCGGCGGTCTCGCTGCGCGGCCGGCTGGCCGGCGACGACATCCTCGACGACCTGGACTCCGGGCTGATGGTGCTCGCCGAGTCGGGGACGGCGGTCGACCGCTGCGCCGTCGTCGGGTTCTGCATGGGCGGCGGCATCGCCTTCCACGCGGCCGTACGGCGCCCGCTCGGCGCCGCCGTCACGTTCTACGGCGGCGGCATCGAGGACGGTCGGTTCGGCGAGCCCTCGCAGCTCGACCTCGCCGCCGCCCTGCAGACCCCCTGGCTGGGGCTGTACGGGGATCTCGACCGCTCGATCCCGGTGGAGCAGGTGGAGCACCTGCGGGCCGCGGCCGCCCGCGCCGACGTCGACACCGAGGTCGTCCGCTACCCGGGGGTGGGCCACGCCTTCTACAACGACGCGCGCCCCGACTCCTACGACGCCGCCGCGGCCCGCGACGCCTGGGCGCGCGCGCTGACCTGGATGGACGCACACGTCCCGAAGTGAAGGTCGACGAGGTCCGTTCCCAGCGCGGCAACCACGCCCTCAAACCCGTCCCAGAACCAGCCCGCGCCGCGTGACGACGCCGTAGAGACCCCCCGGAAACGCCGGGCAGCCACCGTCGAGACCGTCATCGGCCACCCCGAGGACCTCACCGGCCTGCGCTGCTTCCGCCGCAGAGGGACCCCCGCCGTCACCGCCGGACTCGGCCTGGCTTGCACCGCCCTGAACCTGTTCCGCCTGCACCCTGCCCTTACCCCCACCTGACCGCCCGAGCACCACAGACACCCCCGGCCCCAGCCAGTCCGGACCCCCACGTGGCAACAGCCGACGCCACAGCGACACCCGCCAGCGCCATCATCAGCGAAACCGATTCTGCGCTGGGCTCACAGGTCCGGCCGGTAGACCACCAGCCTGCCGGCGCGCTCCCGTTTGGCCGCGTACATAGCCAGGTCGGCCTGGTGGAGCAGGATGTCGGGACTGGCTGGCCGAGCGGTGGAGCCGTCGAGGGTGACCAGGCCGAGGCTGGCTCGTGGGGTGTAGGGCCGCCCGGCCACCTGGCACGGCGCCTGGACCGCGGTCGCGAGCCGTTCGCCGATCCGGCGGGGGTCGTCGGGGCCGCCGCCGTCGAGGATGACGGCGAACTCGTCCCCGCCGAGCCGGGCGACGGTGTCCAGTGCCCGGGTTCCCGCCCGCAGCCGTTCGGCACTGATCTTGAGGAGTTCGTCACCGGTGGCATGCCCGAACGTGTCGTTCACCTGCTTGAAGTCGTCAAGGTCCAGGAACAGCAGAGACACCGGCGCGGCGCCGTCGCCGCGACCGCCGTTGTCGGCGTCGCGCGAGAGTGCCCGCTGCAGCCGCCGGATGAACAATGCCCGGTTCGCCAGACCAGTCAGCGGATCATAGAATGCCTGGTAGTGCAGTTGGCGCTCACGTTCCCGGACCTCGGCGAGCAGCTTGCTGTTCTCCGCCAATGTCACCATCTGCCGGACCAGCACTACCAGCAGCAAGCAGACCATCCCATACGTCTCGACCCGGTCGAGCTGTGCACCAGTCGACAGCTTGCCGAGAACCAGCAGGCCAGCCGCACAGAGCGTCATGTAGGGCAGCACGGCGTGCGCCCAAATCGCCCGCGGGCCAGGCTGCGATGGGACGTCCGGCTGCACGCGGGCGGGTACCGGCACCAGCGCCGCCAGGAAGGTCAGCAGCCAGCTGAGGGCGAACCCCAGATAGGCCCCCGGCGGGGCGGCACGGTTGCCCGCTGCCGCGAGGTAGAGAAAGCCGTTACCGGTGACTGTCGAGATAAGCAAACCTGCGCCAAGCAATGCCGAGGTCGCCAGGGAACGCGGCCGGCGGAAGCTCGCGATCAGCAGTACCGCGGCGGCGAGGATCATGCTGGTGACCGGCTGGACCAGAGCGAACAGGAACTGCATGAGATCGGGCGCGCCCACCTGGACGACCGTGGCCAGCACCGTCCCCCACTCCAGCAGGGCGATCGAACCGACGATCAGTATGCTGTCCAGCACGGTGATCGCGTACCAGCGATGCCCACGACGTCGCACCGTGCTTGCGTTCTCGCCCGGGCCGTCTATCGGCTCAGAGGGCAGGGACAGCAACCCAAGTAGTGCCACCCCATAGAGGACGAAGAAGCCCGCCTGGGCCGGGGAAAACCGACCCGCCACGGAGCCCCCGGCCAGCAATGTCTTCGCCGTCCCCAGGCTGGGAGCCACCGCGCCGGCCGTGGCGATACCGATCAGCAGCCGCCAGCGGCGCTCGGCACCACGGGCGCGCCGAGCAGTCCACAAGCAGGAGACGGCCGTCGCGGCCAGGAATGCCGCAGCGGTGGACGTGACGGTAGCAGCGGCAGGCCGCGGATCCAGCAGCACCACGACGGCGACGTCCAGCCCAAGCAGCACCAGGCAGCCGACTACCGCCCACGACAATAGCGGTGGCGTGCGGCCGGCACCGGTCGAACGCCACGCCCTTGATACAGCGGCGACGCCGCCGCGCAGTCCGGACATCGCTCGAATCCCTCAGGAGAGCCTAACGCAATCATACGAACTCATGCAGTAATGGTCCGATGCGAGGTTCCGGGCGCTCCCACGCACGTCGCCCGCTCGACGGCGCAACCACCACGGGCCACGGTCGATCTTGAGGTTCCGCGGAACCGGGACGGCGGTGCCAACCGACGCCGTACGTCAGTCGTCTCCGCCGGGGCGGACGGCGCGGTGGACGGCGACGATGCCGCCGCTGAGATTGCGCCAGCCCACCCTTGTCCAGCCGGCCGCGCGGATCGTCTCCGCCAGCGCGGCCTGCCCCGGCCAGGCCCGGATGGACTCCGCCAGGTACACGTACGAGTCCGGGCTGCTGCTCACCGCTCGCGCGACCGCGGGCAGCGCGCGCATCAGGTACTCCATGTACGCCGTGCGCACCGGCCGCCACACCGGACGGCTGAACTCGCAGACCGCCAGCACGCCCCCCGGCCGGGTGACCCGCAGCAGCTCGGCGAGGCAGACGTCGACCTCGGCCACGTTGCGCAGACCGAAGGAGATCGTGACCCGGTCGAAGGAGCCGTCCGCGAAGGGCAGGCCCAGGCCGTCACCAGCCGCCAGCAGCACCCGGCCGCCACCCGTTCCCGCCCCACCCGTTCCCGCCCCGGCGCCCGCCCGCGCGGTCGCGTCGGCGAGCCGGCGCCGGGCCTGGGCCAGCATGCCGAGAGAGAAGTCGCAGGCCACGACATCGGCCCCGGCGGCGGCGAAGGCCCGGGACGACGTCGCCGTCCCGGCCGCGACGTCGAGGACCCGCAGGCCAGGCGCCAGGGCCAGGGCCCGCGCGGTCGCGGTCCGCCAGGTGCGGTCCAGGCCGGCCGACAGCACCGCGTTCGTCACGTCGTACCGCCGCGCGACCTGGTCGAACATCGCGGCCACCTGGTCGGGCTTCTTGTCCAGACCCGCTCGACTCACCGGCTCATCCCTCTGCGTTCATCATGGCCACGGACCCCGTCGTCGCGGACCCAGCCGCGTCAGACCCGGCCAGCGCGGACCCAGCCGCCGCCGACCCAGCCGCCTCGGCGGCGAGCGCCGTGGCCTGGGCGGCGTCCCAGTCCGTGCCGGCCCCGAGCGCCGCCAGCCGGGACCGGGTCCGGTCGTCGCACAGCGCGCCGGCAACCCCGGCCTCGTAGAGCCGGGCGAGGCGCACCCCGAGGCCCGCCGCGACGGCGTACTCCCGTTCGAGATCCGTGCCGAACATCGCCGGATCGTCGGTGGCCAGCGAGCAGCGCAGCCCGGCCGCGAGCAGCTCGGGCAGCGGGTGCGCCGCCAGGTCGGTGACGACACCCGTCCGCAGGTTCGACGTCGGGCAGATGTCCAGCACGATGCCCCGCTCTACCAGCTCGGCGACGAGCTCGGGGTCCTCGAGGGCCCGCACGCCGTGCCGGATCCGCCTCGCCCCCAGCGCGTGCAGCGCGCCGCGCACCGACTCGGCGCCGGCCGTCTCCCCCGCGTGCGGGACGGCGGGCAGGCCGGCGTCCGCGGCGGCGGCGAAGACCGGCGCGTACGGCTCCGGCGGATGGCCCACCTCGGGCCCGCCGAGCCCGATCCCGACGACACCGCGGTCGGTGAACCGGGCTGCCCAGCCGACGACGTCCATCGCGACCTCGGGTGGCAGCACCCGGTCGATGTCCGGGGTCAGCCGTACCTCGACCCCGAAGCGCTCGCGGGCCTCGACGGCACCCTCGGCGTAGCCGGTGAAGATCTCCTGCCAGGGCACGCCCCGGTTCACCCGGAACCACGGCGAGAAGATGCCTTCGAGGTAGACGGCGCCCTGCGCGGCGGCCCGTCCCGCGTAGTCGACGACGACCTCGCGGAAGTCGTCGGCCGTGCGCATGACCTGCGTCGTGAGCACCCAGACCTTGAGGAAGTGGTCGAAGTCGCGGAAGCGGTACAGCTCGGCCACGCCCTCGACGGTGCGCGCCGGCAGCGCCTCGTTGTTGCGGCGCGCCATCGCGAGCAGCATCTCCGGCCGCACCGTCCCCTCGAGGTGGACGTGCAGCTCGATCTTCGGCCCGCTACCCACCGCGGCCGGCTCGCCCCTGACCGCCTCAGCGGACGTCGACACAGCATTCGGGACGGCCTTCGGGACAGCGTTCGGTTCGTGGCGCTGGTCGTGGCTCAGGTCGACACCAGCGGCAGCGCGGTCGAGGAGAAGTGCGAGGCCACCCGGTCGTCGACCGGGTCGAGCGCCGGGTCACGGTGCACGACGAGGTGCCGGTACAGCGTGTCGCGCTGCGCCGGGATGCGGTCGGCGGCCCGGATCAGGTGGATGAGCTCGGACCGGTTGGTGCGGTGCCGGGCCCCCGCGGAGGAGACGACGTTCTCCTCGAGCATCACCGAGCCGAGATCGTCGGCGCCCATGTGCAGGGTGAGCTGGCCGACCTCCTTGCCGGTGGTCAGCCACGAGCCCTGCAGGTGGGCCACGTTGTCGAAGAACAGCCGCGCGACGGCCACCAGCCGCAGGTACTCCAGGGTCGTCGCCTGCGTCCGGCCGCCGAGGTGGTTGTTCTCCGGCTGGTACGTCCACGGGATGAACGAGCGGAACCCGCCGGTGCGGTCCTGGACGTCCCGGATCATGCGCATGTGCTCGATGCGCTCGGCGTTGGTCTCGCCGGTGCCCATCATGAACGTCGCCGTCGACTCCAGGCCCAGGCCGTGGGCGATCTCCATGACCGACAGCCACACGTGGCCGGGCTCCTTGAGCGGGGCGATCGCGTGCCGGGGACGCTCGGTGAGGATCTCCGCGCCCGCGCCGGCGAAGCTGTCGAGCCCGGCGTCGCGCAGCCGGGTGATCACCTCGGCGAAGTCCAGGTCGGACGTCCGCGCGATGTGCACGACCTCGCTGGCGCCGAGCGAGTGCAGGGCGAGCTGCGGGTAGGCGGCCTTGATGCCGGCGAACGTCCGCTCGTACCACTCGATCCCGAACTCGGGGTTGTGGCCGCCCTGCAGCATGATCTGGGTGGCGCCCAGCTCGACCGCCTCGCCGCATTTGGCGACGATGTCGTCGAGGTCGCGGACCCAGCCCTCGGCGTGCTTCGGCGACCGGTAGAAGGCGCAGAACCGGCAGGCCGTCACGCAGACGTTGGTGTAGTTGATGTTCCGGTCGATGATGTAGGTGGCGATGCCGTCCGGGTACCGGCGGCGGCGGACGGCGTCGGCCGCGCGCCCGAGCCCGTGCAGCGGAGCGGACGTGTAGAGGAGGAGCGCCTCCTCCGGCGAGATCCGCCCGCCGTCGGCCGCCCGGTCGAGCAGCGCGCGGATCTCGGCGTCGGGAACGCGGGCCCGGCCCGCCGGGGACTCACCGTCGGCATCAACAAGGCTCACCCCAGGATCGTACGACCTGCGCCGGGCGAGCCCCGGGCGACGGGCGGCCGAACTCGGACGAGCCGGCTCGGAAGACACCGCCTCAGAAGCCCCGGCCCGGGCTACACCGGCCCGGGGAAGCGCCGGCCCGGGTGGCGCCGGCCCCGGCGGCGCCGGGGCCGGGTGGCGGACCGGCTCAGATCCGGTCGTATCCCGAGCTGTCGCGGGAGCCGGAACCCGCCCCGGCGCCGGGCCCGCCCGCACCGGTCGTTCCCGGGCCGGAAGGCCCGGCGCCGTTCTGGCCGCCGAAGTCGGAACGGTGCACGTCGGAGTGCATGTTGTCCGGCCCGACACGGGCGTCATGGCCGGTACCCTGCCCGCTACGGCCGCGGCTGGTGAGCTTGCTGGACAGCTGTCGGATCTTGTCGCGGTTCTCCGGCTTGTTCGCCGCGGCCCGCGCCTTGTCGACCATCTGGCGGGCCTTCGGGCTGTGGAGCATCTCCTGGACCTTGCTGCTGAAGTTCGCCATGACGACGGTGTACCTGCGTCGGGCCTGTTTCATGCCGCCGACCTCCACGCGGCCGCGAAGCGTGGCCGGCCCGGGCCCGCGCCAGCACGGTTCAGCCGTTCTGGTTCCCGAGCCCGCCGGGCAGCTGGGTGGACAGGTTGGGAACCTGGTCGCCCAGGTCAGGGGTCTGGTCACGCAGGTTGTCGGTCTTGCCCCACAGGTCGTCGATCCGGCCGCCGATGTCGTCCCGGAATGTGCTGACGACTCTGTCCCAGAGCCGCTGGCGCTGGTCGTCCACCATCGTGGCGATCTGGTCGGCCGCCGACAGCAGGAGCAGCACGAGCGCCACGAAGATGATCGTCTTCTTGAACGGGATCCGCAGGCGCCACCGCCGGCGCGGCCGGCGGCTCGGCGCGTACGGCGCCGGCGCGGGGGGTGCCGGGCGGTGCGCGTCGCCGTAGTACGGCGCCGGCGCCGGAGCGGGCGAGGGCGCCGGCCGGGGAGCCGGTCGCGGCGCCGGGCGAGGCGCGGGCGGGGGTGGCGCGGCGGGTGCGTATCCACGGGGAGCCGGCCTGGCACTCGCCGGCCGCGCGCCGCCGCCCTGGGCCTGCGGCGGACCGGCCGCGCCGGCACCGGCCGCCGCCGCGCCGGCTCCAGCCGCGCCGGCCGCACCTGCCGAGTACCGCCCGTCCGGTCGGGCGGCTTCGGGCTCGTCCCCGTACTGGACGAATCCGCCCTTGCGGCGGCGGCGGGCGGGTTGCTGCCCGCCCGGCACCGGCGGGGATGCCGGGCGGGCACCGGGCAACCCGCCCGGGGCCGCACCGTCGCCCGGCCGGCCCGAGGCAGGCGCCGGCGGGCCCTCCCACCAGCGGCTACTGACGTCCGCGGGGCCGGCGACGCGGGTCCGGGCCGGTCGGCCGGGGGCCTGGCCCGCGCCGGCCGTCCCGCCCGCCACACGGGTCGCCGCGGGCCCACCACCGGCTCCGGCGGCTCCGGCGGCACCTGCCGCGCCGAAGGTGTCGCCCGCGCCGCCCGCGCCGGCGGCCGCCGCGGCGGCGGCGGACCGGCCGCGTGGCCAGGTGCCGTCGAGGACCTCACTGGCCACGGCGCGCGTGTTGCCGCTCCGGCCACGGTCACCGAGCAGGTTCAGCAGGATCTGCTCGGCGGACGGCCGCACCCGCTGGTCGCGTCGCAGCGCCGCGGCGACGACGTCGCGCAGCTGTGCCGGGACGGGCCGCAGGTCGGGCTGGCCGGTGAGGATCCGCTCCGACATCTCGAGATAGGTGCCGTCGCCGTAGGGGTGGCTCCCGCCCGCGGCGTAGGCGACAAGGAGGCCCCAGGCGAAGACGTCGGTCGCCGGGCCCACCGGCGCCGTGCCCTCCATCTGTTCCGGGGCCATCCACCCGGCCGAGCCCAGGACCAGCCCGGACTGGGTGCGCCCGCCCGCCGCGTCGAGCGCCCGCGCGATCCCGAAGTCGATCACCCGGGGGCCGGAGTACGACAGCAGCACGTTGCTGGGCTTGAGGTCACGGTGCACGATCCCGGCGCCGTGGATCGCGGTCAGCGCGGAGGCCACCCCGACGGCGACCCCCTGCAGGGTGGACAGCGGCAGCGCCCCGGACTCGGCGACGACCTCGTCGAGCCGGGCACCGTCGATGAACTCGGTGACCAGGTAGGGACGGCGGGCGTGCGGGTCGGCGTCGAGGACCTGCGCGGTGCAGAAGGGGGCCACCCGGCGGGCGGCGGCGACCTCGTCGGCGAACCGCTCCCGGAACTCCGGATCCACCGCGAGATCCGAGCGGATCACCTTGATCGCTACGTGCCGGCTGCTCTGGTCGAGGGCCAGGAAGACGGTGCCCATGCCGCCGGCGCCCAGCCGGCCGACGACCTCGTAGCGCCCGATCAACGTCGGATCACCCGGCTGCAGGGGGGCACCCCGCGTCCGGCGTGCCGATCGGTCCGCCACTGGTCTCCCGCTCGTCTCGGGCGCCACCGCGACGTGCCGCCACCCTCGATCCCGCGGGAACCCGCGGACACCCCATCATCACGCCTCGGCCGCGCCGGCGACAGGCCGGCGGTCCGGGTCGCGCCGGGCGGCCGTCGCTCGCGACGGTAACCCGCGCAGCGTCGGATGACCGTATGCTGTCCGTCTTCCGACGGCCGCCCGCCGTAACAGCACCCAGCCCGCGAGCCGGGCCACCGGGCCCGGCGATCTCCAACCCCGAGGGCCACTGCGATCCCAGACCACACGACCAGGACAGATCGCTATCTATCGGACAGAACTCCCAAAGGGCCGGGCGGCCTGCTCGCCCTTTCGTTTCCATCTCGCCCTAATGAGGTGGAATCCGCTGCCATCGACACCCGAAACGGCGAGGAAGAAACCAAACGGCGAGAAGGACTCCTCAGGGCAAGAAGCCGAGCCGGGCCTCCGATCAGCCGCCAGGAACAGAGCCACCCCAGCATCAGAGCCGGGCCCGCGCCGCCGCGCCGCGGCGGGCCGGAACCGCCCGGCGACGCGCCCGCCCGGCGACGCGCCCGCCCGGCGACGCGCCGCCCGCCGCTGGTTGCAGACTAGAGAGCATGCGCGGTCTCCTGGTGATCGGACACGGCTCGCGGCGGGCGGAGGCGAACGCCACGGTCGTCGAGCTCGCGCGCACGCTGGCCGGTGCCGACACCGACAGCCCAGCCCCAGCCCCCGGCGACGGGAGCGGCGGCGGCGTGCCGACCGGCACGCCCCCCGCCTGGGACGCGGTGGAACCGGCCTTCCTCGAGATCGCCCGCCCGGACATCGCGGAGGGCTACGCCGCGCTGGTCCGCACCGGCTGCTCGGAGATCGTGGCGCATCCCTTCTTCCTGTTCGACGGGAACCACACCAGCCGCGACATCCCGGACGCTCTGGCGGCAGCGCAGACGGACCACCCCGGGACGAGCTGGACGGTCACCCAGCCGCTCGGGCTGCATCCGGGGGTCGTGCGGGCCGTGCAGGCCCGCATCGAGGACGCGCTGCACCAGGCCGCCGCCGCGGCACCGGCACATTCCTGACCATTGCGTTCGCGGGGTACCGCTAAGGCCACGGCAGTGCCCACCCCGCCCGCCCAGCCGCCGGCAGGCCCCCGACCGGGTCTGCCGACGCCCTGGGCTACGCCGTCGGCGCTCGCCGGCCGGCCACGAGATCGGCGACCGCCGCCGCGAGCGGGTAGATCCCCGGCTCGGACGGGATCGCGTCCACCCGCAGGCCAACAGCCTCGCAGGCCTGCGCGGTGCGCCGGCCCATCGCGGCGACGAGGACACTGTCCGGCAACGGACCGTACAGCTCGACCAGGCAGCGGGCCGCCGTCGACGACGCCAGCGCGACGGCGTCGACGTCACCATGGCGCAGTTCCTCAGCGATCCGCGGGTCGGCCTCGGCGGGCGCGTCGGCGAGCAGCCGCACGCGACGCAGCGTCCGGATCCCCACCGGCGGCGGCGCGGCCCCGCAGATCACCACCCGCAGCCCGGGCACCGGGACCTCCGTCACCACCGTGTGGGCGACCTGGACCTCGGCCGACGACCGCGCGCAGGCCAGCCCCAGCGCGTCGAGCGCGGCGGCGGCCGAGGCGGATGCCGCGACGAGCGTCAGCCCGGCGAGCGCCCGCACGTCCGTACCCGCGCCCCGCAGCAGCGAGACCACGGCGGCGACCTCGTCGGAGTCAGCCAGCACGAGGCCGTCCGCACCTGGAAGCGCCTCGCGCAGCGGCGTCGCGTCCCCGGTCGGGACGAGCCGGCTGACCACCGTCTCGACGGCCTCGCCGCCCAGCTCGCGCAGCCTGCGGGCGAGCAGCCCCTGCCGCGCCCTGGTACGCGGGACGAGGACACGGATACCCGCCAGCGGAGCGTCGCCGGCCACCCCGGGCCGCCCCGACGAGGCGCGGCCGCCCTGCCCGCCGGAGACACCCCGACCACCGAAGACGCCCCGACCGCCGGAAATGCCCTGCCCGTCGGAAATGCCCTGCCCGTCGGGGACGCGCGTGTCCCGCGTGCCGTACCCGTCAGGGACCCGCTCGCCGTGATCGGCGTCGGCCTCGACCACCGGCGGGATGGGGACGGCGGCGTCCCTGCGTGCGGCGACCTCGCCGACGACCAGCACCGCCGGGGAGCGCAGCCCGAAGGCCACGGCGTCGACGACGAGGGCGTCCAGGGTCGTGCGGAGCACCCGCTGTGCCGGGGTCGTGCCGCGCTCGATGACAGCGGCCGGGGTCCCGGGCGGACGTCCGCCCGCCAGTAGCGCGTCGACGATGTCGACCAGCCGGGCGACCCCCATGAGCACGACGATCGTGGCGCGGGAGGCACCGAGCGCGGCCCAGTCGACCGTCGACTCGGGGTGCCCCGGCGGCAGGTGGCCGGAGATGATCGCGAGATCCTGCGCGACACCACGGTGCGTGACGGGGATGCCGGCGTACGCGGGCACGGCGATCGCGGAGGTCACGCCGGGGACCACGGTGCAGCTGACACCGGCGGCGGCGCAGGCCTCGGCCTCCTCGCCGCCCCGGCCCAGCAGGAACGGGTCGCCGCCCTTGAGCCGCACCACCCGGGCGCCGGCGCGCGCGTGCTCGACCAGCAGCGCGTTGACCTCGTCCTGGCTGCGGGACGTCGTCGGGCTCTTGCCCACGTGGATGACGCGGGCGTCCGGCCGGGCGACGTCGAGGAGGACGGCTGCGGCCAGGCGGTCGGTGACGACGACGTCGGCGGTGGCGAGCAGCTCCCGCCCGCGGACCGTCAGCAGCCCGGGATCACCCGGCCCAGCCCCCACCAGCCATACCTCGCCGGGCCGACTGACCTGGGAAGGTGCCGGATCCGACCCGGATCCACGGGCTTGCGGCCCAGGTGTCACGACTGCCACGGCGTGCACGGTACAGCGTGGTCCTGGCCACCTGCCCCGAACTGTGCGCCACCCGGCTCCCGGCTGCGGGCCAAGCGAACTAGTGGATGCCGCACTCGGTCTTGGTCGTACCGGCCCAGCGGCCGTCCCGGCCGGCGCCGCGCTGGGTGCACGGCCAGCAGCCCACCGACTCGTAGCCGTCGGAGAGCAGCGGGTTCACGATCACGTTGTGCTCCTGGACGTACCGCTCGACGTCCTCGTCCGTCCAGGTGGCCAGCGGGTGGATCTTGGCCTTGCCGCGGCGCTGATCCCAGCCGACGACCGGCAGGCTCTTGCGCCCGGCGGACTCCACCCGCCGCGAACCGGCCGCCCAGGCCCGGTAGGGGGCGAGCGCGCGGTCCAGCGGGACGATCTTGCGCATCCGGCAGCACAGGTCCGGGTCGCTCTCGTAGAGCCGCGGCCCGTGCACGGCGTCCTGACCGACGACGGTGAGCTGCGGGCGGGCGCTGATGATCGGCAACGAGTAGGTGTGCGCGACGGCGTCCCGGGTGCCGATGGTCTCCGCGAAGTGGTAGCCGGTGTCGATGAAGACCACCGGGACGTCCGAGCGGATGCGCGCGAGCATGTCGACGAGGACCGCCTCGGCCATCGACGCCGCGACGACGAGACCGGTGCCGAACTCGTCGGCGGCCCACTGGAGGATCTCCTCCGCCGGGGCGCCCTCGAGCTCGTCGCCGGCCCGCAGTGCCCGGGCCTTCAGCGCGGCATCCATCAGTTCTTCTCCTCCACGTCCGACGGCGCCACGACGGTGCCGTTCGCCGAACCTGTTCTGGCTGTGGCCAGCGCAGTGAGACTGAGCCGGAAGGCGCGCCGGCACGACCGGCACGACCAGTGCCCGTGGCCCTCGCCCGTCCCGCCCGGCGCGGGCTCGGGAACGAGGTCCTCGTCACCGCAGTAGGGGCAGTAGAACGGGACGGCGCGGGCGCTCACGTCGCGCCGCCCTCGGTCTGGCCGCCGGCCGGGCCGGCCGACGCGGAGCCGGACCCGACGCCGGTCAGCAGCGCCTCGTCCGCGCGTTCCGCCCAGTCGGCGAAGGTGTCGCCGTCGGCCCGGTGTTCCTGGTAGGTCTCCAGCAGGCCGACGACGTAGTCGACCAGGCCGTCGGCGGTCACCTTGAGACCACGTGACTTCCGGCCCAGCCGGGAGCGGGTGCCCAGGTGGCCACCGAGGTGGACCTGGAACCCCTCGACCATCTCGCCGTTGTCGTCCGGGACGAGCGAGCCCTTGAGGCCGATGTCGGCCACCTGGAACCGCGCGCAGGCGTTCGGGCAGCCGTTGATGTTGATGCCGATGGGCTCGTCGAAGTCGGGCAGCCGGCGCTCCAGCTCGACGATGAGGTCGCGGGCGTTGCCCTTGGTCTCGACGATCGCCAGCTTGCAGAACTCGATGCCGGTGCAGGCCATCGTGCCGCGGCGGAAGACGCTCGGCCGGACGACCAGGTCGAGCGCGGCCAGCTCCGCCTCGAGCGCGTCGAGATTCTCGCCGGGGACGTCCAGGATCACCAGCTTCTGGGTGGTGGTCGCCCGGATCCGCCCCTGGCCGAACCGGTCGGCGAGGTTCGCGACGGCGGTGAGCGTCGTCCCGGTGAGGCGGCCGGCCCGCGGCGCGAAGCCGACCGCGAAGAACCCGTCACGCTGCTGGTGGACGCCGATGTGGTCGCGGCCCTCGTTGCGGGGCGGCAGCGGCGCCGGGCCGTCCGGCAGCGCCGCGTCCAGGTACTCCTTCTCCAGGGTCGAGCGCACCCACTCGACGCCCATGTCGGCGACGAGGAACTTCAGCCGCGCCCTGGTCCGCATCCGCCGGTAGCCGTAGTCACGGAAGAGCTGGATGACGCCGTGCCACACCTCGGGCACCCGCTCCGGGGTGACGAAGGTGCCCAGGCGCACGCCGAGCTTCGGGTTCGTCGACAGCCCACCGCCGACCCACAGGTCGTATCCGGGGCCGAGCTCGGGGTGCACGACACCGACGAAGGCGATGTCGTTGATCTCGTGCAGGGTGCACTGGTCGGGGCAGCCCGACATCGCGCTCTTGAACTTGCGGGGCAGGTTCGACAGCGTGGTGTCGCCGACGAACCGCTCCACCACCTGGTCGATGACGCCGGTGGCGTCGATGACCTCGTCGGCGTCCACCCCGGCCAGCGGGCAGCCGAGGATGACGCGCGGGGTGTCGCCGCACGACTCCTCGGTGGTCATCCCCGCGGCCTCGAGCGCCCCCCAGATGGCCGGGACGTCCTCGATGCGGATCCAGTGCAGCTGGATGTTCTGGCGGTCGGTCACGTCGGCGACGTCCCGGCCGTAACGGGTGGAGATGTCAGCGATGATCCGGAGCTGTTCGGAGGTCATCCGGCCGCCGTCCAGGCGGATGCGCTGCATGAAGTAGCGGTCGTCGAGCTCCTCGGGCTCGAGGACGGCGGTGCGGCCGCCACTGATCCCCGGCCGGCGCTGGGTGTAAAGCCCCCACCAACGGAACCGGCCGCGCAGATCCTGCGGGTCGATCCCGTCGAACCCCGTGTGCGGGTACTCGTTCAGGATGCGTTCGCGCACGGCGAGGCCGTCCTGGTCCTTCTTCATCCGCTCGTTGGGGTTGAGCGGCTCGGAGTAGCCCAGCGCCCATTGGCCCTGCCCCTTGGGTCGGGACGGGCTTTGCGGGCGCGCGGCACGCGGGGGTCGAGCAGGAGAAGTCATGAGATCTCTCGGTGAGCAGGGTCCACGACGGCGTCGAACGCCGGCGCGGGCGGAGTTCAGCGGGAGCGGCGACAGCCGGCGCTGGAGACGCGCAACAGGTCGACGTGCAGACGTGCGACCAGGCGGAGGTCGACGGGGCAGACGTCACCCGGCCGGGACGCGAGCGCGCCGCGGACGCCGGACGGACCATGCCGGCCCGGCTGGCCGGAGCCGGAGTACGCCGACGGCGCCGAGGGGGCCGTCGAGGCACCGGGCATGAACCGGATAACGTTGATCCCCGACCGTGACGGCCCAGCCGGCGGGAACGCGCCAGCGCGTCGGCGACGGGCGTCTGTTCGCCCGACCGACGGCTCCAGCAGATGGACCCGGGCAGTCACGATGGCCATGCTCCCACAGATGACGCCCTGACGTCGTGGTTGTGTCGTCACACCCCATCTGGGTCACGGCTCACACACGACGCGCGAACGACCGGGAATTCGAGCCGACGGCACGGCCAGAACCGGGCCGAAGCGGGACGGGGCTCGCCCGTGGGGCTCAGACGAGGCGTGGGCGCCGGCACATCTGCCGGAGCCGGTCGAGCAGCGCGCTGGTGGACAGGTCCTTCTCCATCAGCTCGTCCGCGCCGAGGGCCATGACCTCGTCGCGCAGCGCGCTCTCGGAGAAGCCGGTGAAGATCACCACTCGCGCGTCGGGCGCCGCCATCCGCACATGCGGCAGGGCTCCGATGCCGTCGAGCACGGGCATCGCGACGTCCAGCAGGACGAGGTCGGGCGCGGTCTGGGTGACGACCTCGACGGCCTCCGCCCCGTTCGTCGCCCGGCCGACCACGGTGAAGTCCGGCTCGGTGTCGAACAGGAGGCAGAGGAGCTCGCGCAGCCCGTCGGCGTCATCCGCGATCACGACGCGGAACGGACCGGGCCGGAACCGGCCGCGCCCGGCCGGCGCGCGGGCCACCTCGGCGTCGGAGACACCGGCTCCGTTGAGACCGGCCCCGTTGAGACCGGCTCCCGCGACGCCGACTTCGGGGAGACCGACTTCAGCGGCGCCGACTTCAGCGACGCCGACTTCCGCGTCCGTCGACGGCCAGCAGTCCATCACTCGTCTTTTGTACGCGCCGCGGGCGAGTCGTGCCCATCGTCATTCGGGATGGTTTCGCGGTATGACCCGACCGCGCCGGGTACCCCACCCGTTCGCTCCCACCCAGAAGCACCTGACGGGCCACCCAGAGCGGATACCCGGGCCGGTGCGGCGAATTGTCTCGACCAGGCGGCGAGCGCGGGCTTTTCAGGCCCTATTTCCGATCCGTCGATCAAAAACACTGAAGACACAATCGATTCACAATACCGGAGGGTGGATTCCGGGAAAACAGGGATGTCGCCGCCGGACGGGATCCGGACGGTCGCCGAGCGCATACCAGTCAGCACCCAAACCCACCCCGCACGCCCCGACGGGCAATCCGTCATCCAAGGCAACGATCACGGAGTGTGATCAGATTCGGCGTCACACAGCTACCACACACCAACGGGTCGACGACGACTCTCCGTGTCTAGGACCTTTGGCCCCTAGTCGTCACCTGCGCCAGGCGGAGTATTCTGATCACACAAGGTGATGTCTCGTATCCGTGACCCGAACGGGCCACACCCTTGGAAACCCACCAGGCACACGACGGCAGGCACCAGATCCGTATGGTGCGTGAACGCGGTCGGCTGACCGCACCACGCGTCCAGGCGGGAAGGTGCCGCCGCGTCCCATAACGGTGAGCAGGCGGCCAGCGGAAGGATCGGCGCAGATGCGGCAACGGAGCCGAGGCCGGCAGGGTTCGAGTACCGCGGAGGACATCCTCCCGACGGAGATCCGGCGGCGCCGGTGTGAGCGCGGCCTGTCCCGCGACGAACTGGCCGGGCGGACCGGATACAGCCGCCAGTACATCGGCCAGCTGGAACAGCCCAGCCGGGGCATACCGGCGCGGCCGGTCCTCGCCGCGGTCGACGCGGCCCTGGAGGCCGGGGGCGCGCTCGTCGACCTGCGCGAGGCCGCCATCGCCGAGCGCACCGAGCGGCACCGCCGCCAGCCCGACGCGGAGATCGAGTCCCGCCGGCGGATCGGTGACCTCCTCGACCACCGGCGCTCAGACCGCGAGCTCGACTATCTCGACCGGCTCGCCGCCGACCTCATCGCGGCGGCCGACCTGCTGGACCCGGCCGACCTCACCGCCCAGGTCCTCGACCAGCAGGCCTTCGTCGACCAGCTCCTGCGCACCCCGATGCTGCCGCACCAGCAGTTCCGCCTCTTCATGATCGCGGGCCACCTGGCCGGGCTGCTGGCCATCTCCCTGCTCGACATGGACGAGCTCGCGAAGGCCAGCACCTGCTGCCTGGAGGCCGCGGTGTTCACCGAGCTGACCGGCCACGAGGGCCTGCGTGCGTGGACACTCGCCGTCAACAGCCTCATCGACGCGGCCGCCCGGCACGCCGAGGAGTCCGAGCCCGCGGCGGGGCGGGCCGGGCTCGACGGCCGCCGAGCGGAGCAGGGGCTGGTGGCGACGCGCTCCGCCGGTTCGGATCTGCGGGCCGGCACCCACGCGGCCCGTACCGGCGCGGCGGACAGCCAGGACGGGGTCGACCACCCGCTCGAATCCACCGCCGATCACGCTGGGTACATGGAGGGCCGGGGGCGCGGCGCCGGCATCGCACCTTCGGGTGGCGCGGCCGCCCCGCGCTCGACCTGGAACCACCAGCAGAGCGACGGAGTACCGTCACTTTCCGCGACAGGCGTGAGCGGCGCCGCAGCCGCGCAACAACCGAACCTGGACGAGATGCTGATTGCGCCGGGTGGCCGGGCGACACCGCCTCGGCTCATCGCTCTCGTCAAAAGCCGGATCGCACGTTTCGCGACGGCCAGTGCGCAGCGGGCCACACCCCCGGTGGGTATCTCCCAGGCATTCCGGCCGCCTGTCTAATACGTCACCATTGCGGCGTTGCGAGTAGGTCACCGGGGCGGCCCGGCAAGCCGGCGATCATTAGGTCCGCCGCCGACCGGGATATCCGGGTCGCTTCCCGGCACCGGCGCACCACTCGGGCATTCGTGCCCGCCGCGCCCGGCGCGGATGACTAGACGCGGCGGGCGCGGCGAGAGTCGGCGTCACACCGACGCAAAAACGATCTCGCCGAGCGGTGGCACGTCGCCACGGGCCGCCGCGCGGCGGGCGAACTCCAGGATTCCGGCCTGCTGGCGGGCACCCAGCCGGAAGTCGAGCGTCGTGAAGTAGCGGGCCAGCGTCGCGGGGTCGAACACCTCGAACCGTGCCGCGCGCCGGGCGACCTCGTCCACTTCGAGCAGGGCCGCGTCGAGACTCGACCGGAAGGCCTCGTGAACCTCCTTGACCACGCCGGGATGGGCCGCGGCGAACGAGCGCCGGGCTGCCCAGAGGGCGAACACCATCGGCAGGCCGGTCCACTCCCGCCACTCGCGAGCGAGGTCGAACACCCGCAGCGGATGGCCCGGGCCCGCCCGCTCCGCGTCGTAGGTCGCCCGCAGCGCCACATCGCCGATCGTGACGGCCAGGTCGGCCTCACGCAGCATCAGCGGGATGTCAGGCGGCATGGTCACGTACTGCGGGCGTAGCCCCCACCGCTGCTCGAACAGCATGCGCGCGAGCAGCACACTCGTCCGGGACGTCGAGCCCAGCGCGACGGTGCGGACCTCGCTGAGCGGGAGCGCGCTGGTGGCGACGACCGACAGGACCGGCCCGTCGGAGCCCACGGCCAGATCCGGGAGGACGGCGAGATCCCCGGCGTGCCGGAGATACTCGACGAGGCTGATCGGGCCGATGTCGAGGTCACCGGCGACCAGTGCGTCGCTCAGGCGGTCCGGGGTGTCCTTGGTCAGCTCCAGGTCGAGCAGCGCACCGGAGTGGACCAGGCCCCAGTAGAGCGGCAGACAGTTGAGAAACTGGATGTGGCCGACCCTGGGCCGACCCGGCCGCTCCGCCACTTCCGGCCGCTCCGCCGCTTCCGGGCGCTCCGGCCCGCCACCAGGTCGGTGGTCAGCCAGGCCGCCCGGGGCCGTCACCAGGGTCGGCCGCCGCGCCGCGCCGCGACATTGTCCAGGACGGCCCGGCGCTGGCGCAGCGCCAGCGGGTAGCTGAGCAGGCCGCTGATCACGGCCGCGAGCGCGAACCCCAGCACGCCGCCCACGCCGGCCAGGAACAGCACCCCGAGGACGGCGCCGAACATCGCCGCGCGCAGCGCGAAGTACCGGAGGTTGAGCCCCATGAGCCCGCCCTCACCCGGCGCGGCTCCGGCCCGCCCGCGACCCGCGCCACCCGTGCCGATGGGGTGGCCGCCAGCGGACGGCGACACGTCGTCAGCGGACATCATGCTCTCCGGTTTCTGGCGGGACGCCCCCGACGGCGGCGCACCCAACCGAGCCGTTGCAGGACCGATGGAAAGAACCCCAGCCCGACGATGATCACAAGCAGCCCGAGCAGGCCGGCCGGGCCGATCGCCAGGCCGCACCACCGCAGCAGGCTGTAGGCGACCAGCCCCGGTACCAGGATCACCAGGAACGCGAGCACGAAGATGGAGCCCATCCCAGGCGCGCCCTCCGGGCGGACCGGGCGGACCGGGCGAGCGCCCCCGGGCGGCGGGCCCGCCGGCCCGCCCGCGTGATCCGGCGGGCCGGGCGCCGCCGGCCCGCCGGCCACGACCGGGCTGTCGGGCCGCGATCCGCCGCCCGACCGGGCCGGGTTCTCCTCGAGCGCCATCGCCGGGTCAGGCGTCGATCGAGACGGGGTTGTCCCGCCGGGTGGTGTCCGGACCGTCGTACCTGCGCACGACCCGGTAGCGGGTGTCCCGCTCGACCGGCCGGAAGCCCGCGTCACGGATCACGGATAGAAGATCCTCCCGGGTCATCGTGTTCGGCGTTCCGAAGCCGTCCGCGTCGTGAGTGATCTTGTACTCGACGACCGAGCCGTCGAGGTCGTCGACGCCGAAGTTCAGGGACAGCTGGGCGGTGGTCAGCCCGTGCATCACCCAGAAGCACTTGACGTGATCGACGTTGTCGAACAGCAGCCGCGACACCGCGAACGTCTTGAGAGCCTCCGCACCGGTCGCCATCGGCTGGTTCATCAGGCGGTTGCGGGGATCGCCGACCGAGTCGTGCTGGAAGCGCAGCGGGATGAACACCGCGAAACCGCCTGTCTCATCCTGCAGCTCACGCAGGCGCAGCACGTGGTCGACCCGGTGCCGCGGCTCCTCGACATGGCCGTACAGCATCGTGCACGGCGTGCGCAGGCCCTTGGAGTGCGCGAGACGGTGGATCCGCGACCAGTCCTCCCAGTGGGTCTCGTGGCCGACGATCTTCTGCCGGACCTCCCAGTCGAAGATCTCCGCGCCGCCGCCCGTCAACGACTCCAGGCCCGCGTCGATGAGCTCGTCCAGGATCTCGTCCGCGGAGAGGCCGCTGATCTTCTCGAACCAGTGGATCTCGGTGGCGGTGAACGCCTTGAGCGCGACGCCGGGCAGCGCCTTCCCCAGCTCGCGCAGCGACCGCGGATAGTAACGCCACGGCAACGTCGGGTGCAGGCCGTTGACGATGTGCAGCTCGGTGATCCCGGCCGGCTCCATATCCTTCGCCAGCCGGACGGCCTCCTCGATGCGCATGGTGTAGGCGTCCGACTCGCCGGGCTTGCGTTGGAACGAGCAGTAGGCGCACGAGGCCGAGCAGACGTTCGTCAGGTTGAGGTGCCGGTTCACGTTGAAGAAGGTCTGGTCGCCGTTCTTTCGGGTACGCACCTCGTGCGCGAGACCGCCCAGCCAGGCGAGGTCGTCGCTCGCGTAGAGGGCCTCACCGTCGGCCCGGCTGAGCCGGGCACCGTCGTGGACTTTGGCTTCGATCTCGCGCTTGAGCCCGGCATCCATGCGATCCAGCGTAGCTCCGCGGACCGACAATCCATGACGTCCCGGTCCGCCAGCGGTGCCGTGATCCCCGCCGCAGGCCCGATCGCGGTCGCTGCCCGAACCATGCACAGTCACCCTCGGGAAGCGGGCGGGTTCCCGGTGGAGTCTTCGGCCCTGGCCCGCTCGGCGGACCGTTGCGCGGCCCGCCGCTGCATGCGGCCCAGCGGCCAGGTGAGGAGCCCGGCCGCCGCGAAGCCGATGAGGACGCCGAGCAGCGGGGCCACCCCGACCGCGATGAGGACCACGGTGAGGATCACGAGCACGGCAAGCCGGATCAGGAAGTACGGGAGCTGGACGCGCAGATCCGGGGCGACCTCGGGCTCACGGCGCGGCCGCCGCTGGCTCCCGGAACCCGCCGCTGCCCCGGGGCCCATGGGTGCCCCGGGCCGCGCAGGCTTCGCGGGCCCCGCGGACGCCGGGTTCCGGCCACGTGCCTGTCCGGCTTTCTTTCTCGCCATGACGTTCCCGCCCGTCCCTTATCCGCTGGTCGGGGCGCGCCGCGGCCCGTCCCCCAGGTCTGTTGTACGCGCCGGGGCGGTGCGGGCGGCGCCGAGCTCGCCCGTCCACCGGCGGAACAGGGTGTTGGGAACGCCGGCGGCATCGAGAACCCGGCCGGCGACGAAGTCCACCAGGTCCTCCGCGGCGCGGGCGCCGGCGTAGAAGCCGGGACTGGCCGCGGCCACGACGGCACCGGCGGCGTCCAGGTCGAGCATGTGCCGCAGCGTGGCCCGGGTGTAGGGCATCTCCCGGGGCACCACGACCAGGCGCCGGCCCTCCTTGAGGGTGACGTCCGCCGCGCGCTGGAGCAGGTCCTTGGACAGGCCGAGGGCGATGCCGGCGACCGAGGCGGTGCTCGCCGGGACAACGATCATCCCTTGGGTCGGGTAGGAGCCACTGCTCGGGCGCGCACCCATGTCGTCGGGCGGGTGGACGTCCACCAGGCGGTCGACGCGGGCGGCCACCTCGGCCGCGTCGGCGCGGGGCCGGCCGTCGAGCCGGGTGCGGAGCCAGCTCGCCAGCGGGTCGCGCCAGGCGCCGTCCCGCCAGCCGATGCCGGTCTCGTCGAGCAGGGTGAGCCGGGCCGCGCGGGAGACCACGATGTCGACGGGCAGATCGGCGGCCAGCAGACCGCGCAGGACGGCGGCGGCGTAGGGCGTTCCGCTCGCGCCGCTGACCCCGACGACCCAGGGCCGCCGCGGATCGCCCCCCGTCGCGGGCGGGCCGCCGGGTGCGCCGGCGGCGGATCGGGACATCCCGTGGATCAGCCGGACAGACCGCGGCTGACCAGGTCGGCCAGCGCGAAGGCGAACAGGCCGATCCCCACGAAGCCGTTGGCCGTGAGGAACGCGCGGTTCATCCGGGAGAGATCGGTCGGCGAGACGATCGCGTGTTCGTAGCAGAAGGCCGCCGCGGTCAGCACCAGGCCGGCCCACCACCAGGCACCGAAGTCCTCCAGCAGGCCGAACACGACGAACAGCGCGAAGGTCACGACGTGGGTGACGACCGAGGCCGCGAGCGCGGCCCGGACGCCGAACCGCGCCGGAACGGAGCGCACCCCGATCCGCCGGTCGACCTCGGCGTCCAGGCAGGAGTAGATCAGGTCGAAGCCGCCGATCCAGGTGCCGACGGCGAGCCCGAGCAGGACGGCCGACCACGACCACCGGCCGGTGATGGCGATCCAGGCGCCGACCGGGGCCACGGCCTGGGCGATCGCGAGGATCGCCTGCGGGAAGTCGGTGAACCGCTTCGCGTAGGAGTAGACGAAGAGCGGGGCCACCGCGACCGGGGCCAGTGCCAGGCACAGCCAGGACAGAGCCGCGGCCGAGCCGAGGAACACCGCGAGCGCGACGATCGAGCCGACAACCGCCGTGCGGACGGACACCACTCCGGTGACGAGCTCGCGACCGGCGGTACGCGGGTTGCGGGCGTCGATGGCCCGGTCGATGATCCGGTTCGTGGCCATCGCGAACGTGCGGGCCGCCACCATCGCGACCGTGACGAGGGCCAGGTCGCGCCAGTGCACCGACCGCGAGACCGCGAAGCAGGCCGCGAGCGCCGCCACGTAGGCGAACGGCAGTGCGAAGACGGAGTGCTCGATGACGACGAGCCGCAGGAACGCGCGCACCGGGCCGTGCGTCGGCCCGCCGGAGGCCCGCCCGGGCATGCCTGGGGCGAAGGCGGCGTCGCTCACAGGCCGTACTCCTTCCACCGACGCGTCACCCTGTCCCGGACGGCCTCATCCATGACGATCTCCTCGGGCCATCCGCCGTCGCGCCGGTATCCCTCGGTGGGCAGCTTGCGGGTCGCGTCGACCCCGACCTTGCCGCCGTAGAACTGCTCGTAGGAGGCGTGGTCGAGGTGGTCGACCGGGCCCACCGTGGTGAGCAGGTCGTGCGCGTAGTCCACATTGCCGAACGCCCGCCAGGCGACCTCGTGGTAGTCGTGGACGTCACAGTCGGCGTCGACGACGATGATCAGCTTCGACAGCGAGAGCAGGCCCGCGCCCCAGACCGCGTTCATCACCTTCTGGGCGTGCTTGGGGAACCGCTTCTCGATCGAGACGATCGCGCAGTTGTGGAAGACCCCGGCCTCGGGCAGGTCGTAGTCGACGATCTCGGGGATCATCATCCGGATCAGCGGCAGAAAGATGCGCTCGGTCGCCTTGCCCATCGGCCCGTCCTCCTGCGGTGGACGTCCGACCACGATGCTCTGGAAGACCGGGTCGCGCTGCATGGTCATCACGTCGACGTGCAGCGCGGGGAACGGCTCGATCGGCGTGTAGAAGCCGGTGTGGTCTCCGAAGGGCCCTTCGGGCAGCCGTTCGCCGGGCTCGAGCCAGCCCTCGAGCACGACCTGGGAGTTCGCCGGCACCTGGAGCGGGACGGTCAGGCAGTCGACCATCTCGACGCGCTCGCGGCGCAGGAAGCCGGCGAACAGGTACTCGTCGATCTCGGCGGGCAGCGGGGCGGACGCCGCGTAGGTGACAGCGGGGTCGCAGCCGAACGCGATCGCGACCGGCAGCCGCTCGCCGCGCCGCTCGGCGACGGCGTGGTGGGCGTTGGAGTCCTTGTGGATCTGCCAGTGCATGCCGACGGTGCGGGCGTCGTGCTGCTGCAGCCGGTACATGCCGAGGTTGCGCGCCCCGGTCTCGGGATGCTTCGTGTGGGTCAGCCCCAGGTTGAGGAACGGCCCGCCGTCACGCGGCCAGGCGTGCACGCCGGGCAGCAGGTTCAGGTCGACGTCCGAGCCCTTGAGGACGACGTCCTGGCAGGGAGCGGTGCGGACCTTGCGCGGCGGCAGGGCGGTGAGCTGCGCGGCCTTGCCGAGCGCGTCACGCAGGCCGCCGAAGCCGACTGGCAGCTCGGGGCGCAGCATCTCGCCGATGCGCGTGCCGACGTCGTCGAGGCGGTCGACGCCGAGCGCCGCGGCCATCCGTGCCTCGGTGCCGAACACGTTGATCGCCAGCGGCATGTCGGAGCCGAGGGGCTTGTCGAAGAGCAGTGCCGGGCCGCGTTCGCGGACGACCCGGGTGACGATCTCGGTCACCTCCAGGCGGGTGTCGACGGGAACCCGCACCCGGCGAAGGTCCCCGCTCCGGTCGAGGTGAGCGAGGAACGCGCGGAGATCGGCCCAGGCCATGGCGTCCATCTTTGCAGCGCCGGCGAAGGGCTGCTGGTCGTACCCTGTCCCAGGGCGCTCCAAGCGTCTGGCGCGTCACATTCGCGACCGGTGAACAGCGCCTTCGCGGACCGCTGGGACATGGCGTCCACCCGGGAGGCACACTAGGGACACACGAGACGTTCATCCTGGAAGCCGTGGATCCGACAGAGCGGGTCCGGGAGGCCGGGGGCGGACAGTCCAGCGCCGGTGACCGCGAGGTGCCGGTGCGTCTTCGACAGGGGCACGCCGATCGGCGATGTCCACGGGCAGGTGCGCGGCGGCGCGCCGCTCACAGCGAGTGAGAGGAGCGGTCGGCCGGTGCTGGGTCTCGCGCTGACATTCCTGATCATAGGTGTCTGGGTGTTTTCGGTCATAGACGTGATCGGCACTCCAGCGGACGCGGTCAAGGTCGTGCCCAAACCGATCTGGCTGATCGTGCTGATCGTCTTCTTCTTCCTCGGCTCGGTCTGCTGGTTCCTGTTCGGGCGGCCACGCGTCGCCCACGGCTACGACGGCTACGAGCGCCGTGCGGCCTCGGACCACCCGGCGTTCGGCGGCCGTGGGCCATGGGGAACCGAGCGTGCCGCCGGCGGCCGCACCCGCTCCGGGGTCTCCCGGACAGGGATGCGCCGCCAGGCCGTCCGTCCCGTCGGCCCGGACGACGATCCCGAGTTCCTGCGGGAGCTCGCCAACCGCATCCGCGGCGGCGAGCCCGAGCCGCCCGCCCGCGGCTGACCCCCGACTGCCGGCCCCACGGCCGGCAGCCCAGGGGTCAGTTCCACCCGTTGCCGGTGCCTCAGACCCCGGCGTACGAGTGCAGGCCGCTGATCACCAGGTTCACCAGGTAGTAGTCGACGAACAGCGCGCTGAAGGCCAGCAGCGAGACCGCCGCCGCGCGCCGTCCCCGCCACCCGGCTGTCGCGCGGGCGTGCAGGTACGCCGCGTAGATCACCCAGGTGATGAAGGACCAGGTCTCCTTCGGGTCCCAGCCCCAGTAGCGGCCCCAGGCCGCCTCGGCCCAGATCGCCCCGGCGATGATGGCGAACGTCCAGATCGGGAAGGCGAACGCGATCGCGCGGTAGGTGATCGTGTCGAGGGTGGCCGAGGACGGCAGGCGCATCACGATCCCGCCCCGGCTGCGCATGGCTCGCGACGCCTCGGCGCGGCCGGAGGCCACCTCGGCCAGCCGGTTCTCCCAACGGTCCTTCAGCAGGAACAGGACCGTCGTCACAGCGGACACCAGGAAGACACCGCTGGCGACGATCGCCCCGGCGACGTGGATCCGCAGCCAGTACGAGTTGAGCGCTGGGACGAGCGGCCCCGCCGCGACGTAGAGGACCGTGCCGGCGAAGCCCATGGAGAGCACGACCGGGACCATCACGAAGACCCCGAGCCACCGGATCTGCTGGCGGGTCATCAGGGCCAGGAACGTCGTCACCGCGATCAGGCAGATCATGGACGAGAACTCGTACATGTTGCCCCAGGGAACCCGGCTCGCCGCGATCGCCCGGGTGACCGCCGAACCGACGTGCGCCACCCAGCCGACGATCGTCAGAACCACCGCGATCCGGCCGATCCAGGGCGCGAACCCGGATCCGGCGGCATCGCCACCGCCCGCCGCGACGTCCGAGCCCGCGGCCCCTCCGGCCGCGTCCGCCAGGCCCGCGGTGCCCGCCCCTGCCCGCGTCGCCTTCCCGGGCCTGCCCGGCTTCCCGGCGGCCTCGATGCTGCCCCCGGCGGCCTCGGCGGTGCCGGTGGCGGAGGTCGCGGCGCCGACCAGGATCTCCTGCTTCTCGGCCTGCGCACCGGCCTCGCCGGCGGTCTCCAGCTGCCCGTCACCGTCCGCGGTGGCGGCCTTCCCGGACGGCGTGCCGAGCCGGCTGAACGCGAACTCGGCCGCGTATCCGAGCATCCCCGCCGCGTAGACGGCGACCGACGTCCCGAACAGCAGGTCGGACAGATTGGCCATGCCTTCGTTGACCGGCATCAAGGCTCCCGTTCGCTGGTGGCGCTGATGGTCGTGCTCGTGACCGGGTCGGCCGGCATGGCAGCGGCCGGCTTCTCCCCGTCCGCGGCGGCCCCGTCCGCGGCGGTGTCGGCCGCGGTGGCCTCGGCCTCGGTGGTGTCGAGCCGGATCTCCTCGCTGAGGGCGGCCAGCTCGGCGGCGAAGCCCTGCGCGTCCGATCTGGAGAGGCCGCCGACCTCCACCGTGCTGCCGCCACCGTCCAGCGGGGTCGCCCGCACCCACACCCGGCGGCGCCGCACCCGCAGGCTCGCGACGAGGCCGAGAATGATGACGACGGACGCGCCCAGCACCAGTCCCTTGTAGGGGTCCGACTTGGTCTGGAACGTGGCGAACTCGTGCACGCCGTCCACCTCGAGCGAGAGGCCGCCCGGCAGGCCGGTCAGCGTCCGCTGCCCGGGGTTGTTCAGGGCGACGACCTGGGCGATCCGCTTCTCCCCGGCCGGCCCGGTCATCGGGAACTGGGTCATGTCCCGGGTGTCGACGGCGTAGACGTTCTGCGGGATGCCCTCGTTGAGGTGCAGGTTCCCGACGAACCCGGTGAGCGTGAGCCCGGGCGCCCGCGCCGCCGGAAAGGTGGAGACGTATCCGTGCCCCGGGTCCAGCACGGTGGTCGGGGTGAACACCCCGCTGAACGCGAGCTGCTGCGGCTCCTGGCGCTCCCCCACCGGCGGCAGGCCGGTGTCGGGGATCTTGACCGTGCAGGTCGAGGTGAACATGCCGTCCCGGGGCGTGCAGGGCACATAGGACTCCCAGACGACCGCGCCGGCGGGGTCACGCAGGACGAAGTGCGGCGCGTAGCCGTGACCGATCAGGTAGATCTTCGCGCTGCCGATCCGCAGCGGGTGGTTGACCCGGATCGTGTCGGTGCGCACGGGCGAGCCGATGTCCGACTGGTACGAGACGTCGGCCCGGAAGTCCGCGGGCTGGCCGTTGTCCTGGTACGAGGCGGAGAACTGGTCGAGGGTGAGCGAGAACGGCGGCAGGCCGGCCGCGTCCACCAGCTCGCCGCCGCTGTACTGGTCGTAGGAGATCAGGGTGTTCGCGAACCCGTTGCCGGTGACGACCAGGACGGTGCCCTGGTAGCCGAACCACGAGCCCAGCCCCATCCCGGCGAGGAGCGCGACGAGCGCCAGGTGGAACACCAGGTTGCCGCTCTCGCGCAGGTAGCCCTTCTCCGCGGCGACCGAGTGGTCCGGCGAGCCGTCGGGACGGCGGGCGTCACCAGGCGCGACGGCCACCCGGAACCGCCGCCCGCGGAGCGCCCCACGGGCCAGGTCGACGGCGTCCGGGGCGTCGAGCGGGCTCGTCCAGGTGCTGCCGCCGGGCAGCCGGCCCGGCCGGGCCGGCGCCTTCGGCGGGGCGGTGAACAACGCCCGCGCGTGCCAGTGCACCCGCGACCAGAGACAGCCGATCAGCGAGATGAACAGCAGGAGGTAGATCGCGGCGAACCAGGGCGCGCCGAAGACGTTGAAGACGGAGAACCGGTCGAGCCAGGGGGCGAGCGTGGGGTGCTCGGCGAAGTACTCCTCGACCTTCATCGGGTTGAGGTTGCGCTGGGGGATGAGCGAGCCGGGCACCGCGGCCAGCGCGAGCAGGAAGAGCAGCACCAGCGCGGTGCGCATGCTGGTGAGCTGCCGCCAGGACCGGACCAGCAGCGCGAGCCAGGCGGCGCGCGGCCCTGCGCCGGCTGCACCGGCTGCACCCGCGAAACCAGCGGAACCAGCGGCACCGGCTGCGTCCGCGGAACCAGCGGCACTCGCGGCGCCGGCCGGCCGCGCGTCAGCGCCGGTTTCCTGTCCCGCTTCCGGGACGTCTCCCGGGCCCGTTCCCGAGACGGTTCCGGCTCCCGACTCCGAATCCGCCTTCGGCGCCTCGTCCGGGCCCGTCTCCGGGGCGCTCCCCGCCGGCCCGCGGGCCGCGGGCGGGCGCCGCGACGACGCTCGCGGAGCCGGTGGGTCGAACGCCTCCGGGGCCTCGAGGACCGTCGGATCGTCCGGGCGCAGCCCGTCGACATGTCCTGACGGCGCGGTGGGACGTGTGCTCACAGGGGCGTCTCCGAGAATCCGGGCGCGTAGGGGCGCAGCTCGGCGACAAGGTCGGCCCAGGCTCCGGTGAGCTGCAGAACGCCCACCGTCACCAGCAGGGCGCCGCCGGTCAGCGCGAGGAGTCGGGCGTGGCGGCGAACCACCCGCAGGGCACCGGCGGCCCGGCGGAAGGCCAGGCCGACAGCCAGGAAGGGCAGCCCTAGCCCCAGGCAGTACATGGCGGAGAGGAACGCGCCGCGCCCGGCCGTCGCGCTCTGCGCGGCGAGCCCCAGCACGGCGGCCAGGGTCGGGCCGATGCACGGCGTCCAGCCGAGACCGAACAGCAGGCCCAGCGCGGGGGCGCCGAGCAGCCCGGGATTGGGCATGCGGTGGAAGCGCCACTCCCGGTTGGCCCAGGACATCTGGGAGAACACTCCGGCGAAGCCGAGCCCCATCACGATCGTGACCACACCGAGCACCTGGCTGAGCCCGACCTGGTGCAGGTTCAGCCACTGGCCGAGGCCGCCGAACGCCACCCCGTACGTCACGAACACGACGCTGAAACCGAGCACGAACAGCCCGGTTCCAGCGGTCACCCGGCCGACCCTGCGCAGCTCCCCCAGCCGCCGGACCAGCGCGGACGGCTGCCCGCCGGCGGCCGCCGCAGCACCGCCGGACGGCGGTACGCCGACGGCCGGCAACGCACCGGACCCCCGCCCGGGGCCACCCACGTCGGCCGCGCCTGACATGCCTGACACGCCTGCGGCGGCGGGCGCTCCGACAGCCGCGGGCGCTCCGGCGGCAGCCATCGGCGCGGCGGCGGGCTCGCCCGGCTCCGCGGTCGCGGCGAACGCCGCGGAGCCGGCGGAGGCTGTCTGCGCCGGACGGCGCTGGAGATCCTCGCCGGACAACCCGGTGATGAAGGACAGGTAGCCGGGGACCAGCGGCAGCACGCACGGCGACAGGAAGGACAGCAGCCCCGCCGCGGCCGCGACGGGCGCCGCCAGTAGCAGCGGGCCGTCCGTGACGACGTCCACGACACCCATCCGGAACTAGACCTCCGTCCGGAGCCGCTCGAGCACGGTGGTCAGCTCCGCCGGCAGCACGCCACCGGTGAAGCGCGCGGCGATGCGGCCGTCCGCGTCGAGGACGAACGTCGACGGCAGGCCCGGGGCGACCGGCCAACCGGCGGCGAGCGTGCCGAGCCGGTCGACGATGCTCGGGTACCCGACCTTGAAGTCGCGGGTGAACGCCTTCGCGCTGGAGGCGTTGTCCTTCTCGTTCACCCCGACGAAGGCGACGTCCGGATTCCTGCCGGCGAGTGTGACGAGACCGGGGGTCTCCGCCCGGCACGGGGCACACCAAGAGGCCCAGAAGTTCACCACGACGGGCTTGCCTCGCAGCGAGGCGAGGTCGAGCTGGCTCCCGTCGAGCGTCGCGCCGGACATCCCCGGCGGTTCACGGCGGTCCGCGGCGGGCACGAAGTCCTGCCCGGGTGCCTGTTGAACGAATCCATAGCCCCCGCCACCCGTGGCGTCGACCTTGCTCGCGTTCGCCGAGCAGGCCGCGAGCCCGCCGCCGACCAGCAGCACGGCGGCGACCACGGCCATCACGCGGCGTCTCCGCCCAGTGTCCCGCTCCCAGCCCAGGATGAGCCCGCTCCTTTCGGCATCGCCGACCTTCTACGACCAACCGTAGAACTACGCCCTCCAGAGTAGGTGCCCCGTGAGCCGCACGCGTCAGGGCTTGGCCGCACAGGCCCCGGACGTCCGTCCCAGGACCTTCGACTCGGCCCCGTGGCACTGACGCGATCCAGGCGCTCCAGCCCGGCCGGCACACCGGGACCGCACACCGGGCCGGCTGTGCCGGCAACGCCGGTTCCGGCAACGCCGGCCCGCCACAGGTCAGGCCTCGGGCGCCTGCGCGCGGTCGATGACGAAGGAGGCGGTGACGTCCATCGCGGCCCGGCCGGGGGGCCACACCGCGGCCAGGCGCCGGCGCAGCTCGGGCGCGCCCGTGTGATGCCCGGTGGGGCCCATGAGAGCCACGTCGACGACCTCGTCCACGCCGAGCTGGAGGGTACGGGTCAACGTTTCCCAGGAGAGCTGGGCGAACCGGCCGGAAAGCTCGTCCGCCAGCCGTGCCCGCTTGCCCGGCTGGACGCCGACGAGCCCGAGTGGCTCCCGCAGCTCCGCGAGGTGCCCCTCTCCGGGTGTGACCAGAAGCAGCGTGCCCCCCGGCCGCAGCAGCCGGCGCATCTCCGCGAGGTTGCGCGGCGCGAAGACGTCCAGCAGGACGTCGACGGACGCGTCGGGCAGCGGCCAGCGGTCGGCCACGTCGAAGGCCACGGCACCGATTCGCGGATGGACCCGTGCCGCGCGGCGCAGCGCGTACTTCGACACGTCGACGGCGATCCCGAGCCGCCGCGGCCCCGCGTCCACGACGGCCGCGAGGTGGTGGGCGGTGCCGGCGCCGATCTCCAGCACGAGCTCGGGAGCACCGGCCGCCGGATCACTGACCGCCGGGTGATCGGCTGGCGGAGCATCGGCCGGTGTCCGCCCGCCCCCCGTTCGGGCCGCGGCAAGTTGGACCAGGCGGGCGGTGAGCGGCGCGTAGTGGCCACCCCCGAGGAAGTCGACCCGGGCCTGGACCATCTCGGCGGTGTCCCCGGACACCCGGCGGGCCCGGCCCGTACGCAGGTTCAGGTAGCCGGACCGTTCGACGTCGAAGGAGTGCCCCGCGGCGCACCGCACGGCACCCTCCGGGTCGGCCAGGGGCGCCGCGCAGACGGGGCACCGCAGGAGGCGCAGGGCTGGATGGATCATCCGACGCGGTGGGGGCCGGCCCTCACGCGCCCACGGAGCCGGGCGCGTTGGCGGTGGGCCCGTTGGGCTCGCTGTACTCCACCCGGAGGAGCTCCCCGGCCACGTAGACGGCCGAGGTGACGCTCGCCAGCGCGCACTGCCGCCGGTCCGGGCGGTGCCACAGGTGCTGCTCCTCCAGCGCGCGCCGGGCGATCCACACCGGAAGCTGGTGGCTGACCAGGACAACGTGCCGGCCCCGATGGGCGTCCCGCCACTCGGCGACGCTGCCGAGCATGCGCCCGGCGATCTCCGTGTACGGCTCGCCCCAGGACGGCGTCAGCGGGTTACGCAGCAGCTTCCACATCGCCGGATAGCGGAACACCGCGGGGCCCGCCTCGAAGGTCCTGCCCTCGAACGCGTTGCGGCTTTCGATCAGCCGCGGGTCGACCTGCAGCGGCACGCCGTGCGCCGCCGCGATCGGGGTGGCCGTCTGCTGCGCCCGGTCCAGCGGGCTCGCCACCACCGCGGCGACATCGAAGCCGGCCAGGTACTCGGCGGTGATCTTGGCCTGCCGCTCGCCGGTCTCGGAGAGCCGGTAGCCGGGCAGCCGGCCGTAGAGCACCTTGCTCGGGTTGAACACCTCGCCGTGCCGGACGAGGTGCACGGTCGTGACCTCCGGCCCGCTCACACGGCCCCCCCGCCGACCGCGACCGCCGCGCCCACCGCCACCGCCGCCGCGGCCCGGGCGGCCGCCGGTGCCGCCGCGGCTATCCGTTCGACCGCCTCGTCGTCGTGCGCCGCCGAGACGAACCACGCCTCGAAGGCCGACGGCGGAAGGTAGACCCCCGCGTCGAGCATGGTGTGGAAGAAGGCGGCATAGCGCTCGCTCGCCTGCCGCTTCGCGCCGGCGTAGTCGATGACCGTCGTCGCGTCGGTGAAGAACACGCTGAACAGCGACCCAGCGCTGTTGAGCAGGTGCGGGACGCCCTGCTCGTTCAGGGCGGTGGAGACGATGCCGGCGACGTCGGCGGCGCGCGCGTCGACCGTCGCGTAGACCTCGTCGGTGCAGGCGCGCAGCGTGGCGAGCCCGGCGGCCACCGCGAGCGGGTTCCCGGAGAGCGTCCCGGCCTGGTAGACGGGGCCGGCGGGGGCCAGTCGGGCCATCACGTCCGCCCGGCCACCGAAGGCCGCGGCCGGCAGGCCGCCGCCCATCACCTTGCCGAAGGTGAACAGGTCGGGCACCCAGCCCTCCACGGCGCCCTCCAGGCCCCACCAGCCGGTGCGGGAGACGCGGAACCCCGTCATCACCTCGTCGAACACCAGCAGGGCGCCGTGGGCGTCGCACAGGCGCCGCAGGCCGGCGTTGAAACCGGGCAGCGGCGGGACGACCCCCATGTTCGCCGCGACGGACTCGGTGATGACCGCCGCGATCGTGTCGCCGCGCTCGGCGAAGGTCGCCTCGACCAGGGCGAGATCGTTGTAGGGCAGGACGATCGTGTCGGCGGTCGCCGCGCCGGTGACGCCCGGGGTGTCGGGCAGGCCGAGGGTCGCCACCCCGGAGCCGGCCGCCGCGAGCAGCGCGTCGACGTGCCCGTGGTAGCAGCCCGCGAACTTGACGATCGTGGGACGTCCGGTGAACCCCCGGGCCAGCCGGATCGCGCTCATCGTCGCCTCGGTGCCGGAGTTCACCAGGCGCACCTGTTCGACCGGGGCCACCCGCTCGACGATGAGCTCCGCGAGCTCCACCTCGCCGGGGGTGGGCGTACCGAAGCTGGTGCCCCGGGCCGCGGCCGCCGTGATCGCCTGGACCACGTCGGGATGGGCGTGGCCCAGGATCATCGGACCCCAGGAGCACACAAGGTCCACGTAGGTGCGGCCGTCGGCGTCGACGAGCCGCGGGCCGGACCCGGAGGTCATGAAGCGGGGAGTGCCCCCGACGGCGCGGAAGGCACGCACCGGCGAGTTCACCCCGCCGGGGACGACCCGCTGGGCCCGCCGGAAGAGATCATCGGATGCGGGTGCGGTAGACGGAACCACCATGCCCCCGATCCTCGCAGGTCTCGCCGCGAGCCCGCGCCCGGCGCGGGTGCTGCCGCGGATCCGGCACCGAGAGCGGGAGCGGGAGCGGGGCCGGAGCGGTCGGCACCGACCGAGGCCGCCGGCGGACGGGGGTCTGCCCCGGCCGCCCACCGGCGGCGGCTCCGGTTACCAACTTTCGTCCCGACCCGGCACCTGCGCGCCGGGGACGAACCAGACCCTAATCCTTCATCTACCCGGGTCTTGCTTGGCCGCCAGTGACGATGGTATGCCCCGCCGCGAACTCGACGGGCGCCCGGCGGACCTTGCGGGCCCGGTGGATGTCCTGATGATGCCGGAACCGGGCCCGGGGTGCCTCCGCCCGCACCGATGATCGATAGGCGCGGTTGTCCTAGGCGACCTTCCCCACACGGGCCACCGGCCCGACTCCCCGCTATCCCAGGAACGGCGGTTGACCTTCAGCCATCCGAACCCTGATACTCGGCGGCGAGTAATCGGTACCAAGCAGCACAGAAACACGGGACGCGGGCCAGCAGCCCAGGCACGGGCGGCAGGGGCACCGGCGGCACGCGAGCCACGGGCGGAGGACGGAGAACTCATGGCACGGCGCAGGATGTCGAATCCGCTCGCCCTGGCCGTCCTGGCGCTGCTGAACGAGCGCCCGATGCATCCTTACGAGATCTCGACGACGCTGCGTGAGCGGCGCAAGGCCGACAGCATCAAGCTCAACTTCGGCTCGCTCTACACGGTCGTCGAGAGCCTGGAACGCGCCGGCTGCATCGTCGCGACCCGGACCGTGCGCGAGGGCCGCCGCCCGGAGCGGACGATCTACGCGATCACCGACGCCGGGCGGGTGGAGCTCGACGACTGGATGGCGGAGCTCGTCAGCACGCCGGTGAAGGAGTACACCCGCTTCGAGGCCGCCCTCTCACTGCTCCCCGTGCTGCCACCGGACGACGCCGTCCGCATGCTGAGCGAGCGTCGGCAGCGGCTGCTCGAGGAGTCCGAGGCGGCGAAGGCCACCGCGCGGCTGGCCACGGTCGAGAACCTGCCCCGGATCTTCCGCCTGGAGGGCGAGTACGTCGACGCCCTGCGGGACGCCGAGCTGCGCTTCGTGGACGCCCTCATCACCTCGATCGCCACCCGCGAGCTGGACGGCATCGAGCTCTGGGACGTCTTCCACGCCGACACCGCCCGGCCGGAGGAGATGCACGCGCTGGTCACCGCGGTGAAGGAGAAGATCGCCGGAGGCCGGTGGGGCGAGCTGACACCGGCGCTGCTCGCCGAGATGGAGACGCTCTCCGGCGGGCCCGCGGCGATCGAGGGCGGCGGCGACGGCACCACCGGCGGGGGGCCGCGATGACGACGTGACGACGACGGGTCCCCCGCACCGGTGCGGCAACACCGGCGCCGGGGACCCGCCCGGCGAGCGCCCGACCTCGCGGTGTTTCCACCGCGCGTACCGGACACCTTCCCAGGTCGACGATAACCGTCCCTGGTACGCGGCAAGGCCGGCTCCGCTCGCCCCGGACGGCGCCGCCACGGCGTCCGGCCCCGGACACGGGCCGGACGCGGTCGGCGTGCGCCCTGACAGCGGCCGCGCCGGGATCACCCGGTGCGGCCTGGGCCTGCACCGCCCGAGCGGGCGGCATCACCACCAGGGAAATCCCATGGCAGCACCGTCCAAGGCGTCCGCCGCACCCGCGGCGGGCGCGACGCCCCGGGGGGCCGCGAGCCCGCCCGACCCGACCGCGGCGATAACTGTCGCCGACCTGCACAAGTCGTACCCCGGCCGGGGACGCGGCGCCCGGCCCGTCCCGGCCCTGGCCGGCATCGGCTTCACGGTTCCGGCGGGAACAGTGTTCGGCCTGCTCGGGCCGAACGGGGCCGGCAAGTCGACCACCGTCAAAATCCTGAGCACGCTGTCCCGCGCGGACTCGGGCACGGCCAGCGTCGCCGGCTACGACGTCCGCCGCGATCCCGGCCTGGTACGCCGGTCGATCGGCCTGGTCACCCAGAAATCCGGCACGGATCTGGACGCCACCGGCCGGGAGAACCTCTGGCTACAGGGCCGCCTTTACGGGCTGGGCGGCCCCCGACTGACCCGCCGGGTCGACGAGCTCCTCGACCGTTTCGACCTCGGCGCCGCTGCCGACCGGCTCGCCCGCACCTACTCCGGGGGGATGCTGCGCCGGCTGGACGTCGCCGTCGGCCTCGTCCACCGTCCGTCCGTCCTGTTCCTCGACGAACCGACGACGGGCCTGGATCCACAGGCCCGGTCGGCCATGTGGCGGGAGATCGCCGACCTCACCGCCGACGGGCTGACCATCCTGCTGACCACGCATTACCTCGAGGAGGCCGACCGCCTCGCCGCCAGGGTCGCGATCGTCGAGGGTGGGCGCGTGGTCGTCGAGGGCAGTCCCGACACGTTGCGCAGCGAGCTGCGCGGTGACTCGGTGAACCTCGAGCTCGCCGCCCACCCGGAGGGCGACCGGACGCACGAGGGCGCCGAGCAGGCGGCCCGGATTCGTGAGCTCCTCGCCGCCGTCCCCGGAGTGCTGGACGTGGCCGTCGAGGGCCGACAGGTACGCAGCCGGGTGTCCGGCGGCGCCGCGACCCTGCCGGCGGTCATCGCGGCGCTGGACGGCGCCGGGCTGGCGGTGGCGTCGGCGACGATCGCCAGGCCCTCCCTGGACGACGTCTACCTGCGCCACGTGGGGCGCCGCATGCGGCCCGAAGCCCGTTCCGGGGATCCGGACGCCGCCGCGAACCCTCCGGACACCCCGCCTACACCGGACACCCCACGCACACTGGGCACGGCAGGCCAGCCGGGCACGGCAGGCGAGCACGGTTCGGGCACCGGGCAGGGGGACGTCCGATGAGCAGCTCCGTGCTGCCGGGACCGGCGGCGGGGAGCGCCAGGCCGGCCCGCGTGTCCGGGCGCGGGCAGCTCGCCGCGTTCTTCGTGCGCAACGTGCGCGCGCTGCTGCGCCAGCCGGCCTACCTGTCGATCAGCCTGGTCCAGGCCGTGGTGTGGCTGCCGCTCTTCGGGTCGCTGTTCCGCGGAGTCGCGGACATACCCGGATTCGGCGACGGCTCCTACTTCGACTACCTGACACCGGGCGTTGTGATGATGTCGGCGTTCTTCAGCGCCGGCTGGGCCGGGATGGGCTTCATCACGGACATGGAGCGCGGGGTCATGGACCGGATCCTCGCCGCCCCGGCCAGCCGCTGGGCGATCATCGGTGGCTGTCTTGCCTACCAGGCCCTGCTGACGACCGTCCAGACGATGATCATCCTGCTGCTCGGCTGGGCACTGGGAACCGACTACGGGGGCGGTGCCGTCGGACTGCTCGTGCTGGTCCTGGTCGCGATCGCGCTCGGCACCGTGGTCGCCGCGCTGTCCATGGCGCTGGCGCTGCTCGTCCGCCGTGAGGAGTCACTGGTCGCGGCGACCAACTTCCTCGCGCTGCCGCTGACCTTCCTCTCGACAGCGATGATGTCCCGCGACCTGCTGCCCGGCTGGATCCGGCCGATCGCGCTCGCGAACCCACTGGACTGGGCCGTCTCGGCGGCGCGCGAGACCATCGCCGCCGACCCGAACTGGGCGCTGGCCGGCTGGCGGGTGGCCGCCCTGACCGCCGCCGCCCTGACCGCCGCCGCCCTGGCCACCCAGGCCTTCCGCGCCTACCAACGCTCCCTCTGACCAAACCGGCCTCCGGTCAGGCCGGGCGGCTCGATGTGTGGCGGGTGAATGAGTCCATGGACTCATTCACCCGCCACGCTAAACCTGAGTCGAGGTTTGGGCCGCGGTGGGGGGGTGGGGGGGGTGGTGGGGTGGGGTGGTGGGGTGGTGCTTGCCGTTTTCCTTGTGGTCCGTGTGACGCGGCGGAGAACCCTACGGGGGGAGGGTATGGGCGTAGGGTTCGGTGGGTATTGGGAACCGTTCGGACGAAAGCATCGCGAGGAGGCGTCGCCATGTCCGTCACCAGCATCGTGACCACTTACAGCGTCACCGGGATGACCTGCGGGCACTGCGCCGCGGCGGTCAGCGAGGAGATCTCGCGGCTGCCTGTGGTGACGTCCGTGGACGCCGACGCTCCCAGTGGCCGGGTGGCCGTGACGAGCACCGGCGAGCTGGACGACGCGGCCGTCCAGGCCGCCGTCGAGGAGGCCGGCTACACCCTGACCGGCCGCCTCTGACCAACGCCCCCGGCCGCGGCCCGAACCTGGCGGCGGCCGGGGGCTGGTGGCGGGGAGGCTAGCGGCGGGAGGCCAGCCGCTCCGCGACCTCGGCCGCCCAGTAGGTGAGGATGATGTCGGCTCCCGCCCGGTGGATGGCGGTAAGCGTCTCCATGATGACCCGGTCGCGGTCGAGCCACCCGTTGGCCGCGGCGGCCTCGACCATCGCGTACTCGCCGGAGACCTGGTAGGCGGCGACCGGGACGTCCACGGAGTCGGCGACCGCGCGCAGGACGTCCAGGTAGGCCAGGGCGGGCTTCACCATCACGGCGTCCGCGCCCTCGGCCAGGTCCAGCTCCACCTCGCGCAGCGCCTCACCGGCCGAGCGGGCTGGATCCTGCTGGTAGCCGGCCCGGTCGCCGAACTGGGGGGCGCACAGGGCGGCCTCCCGGAACGGGCCGTAGAAGGCCGAGGCGTACTTCGCCGAGTAGGCCATGATCGGGATGTCGGTGTGGCCACCGCCGTCCAGCGCGGTGCGGATCGCCGCGACCTGGCCGTCCATCATGCCGCTGGGGGCGATCATCTCGACGCCGGCGGCGGCCTGGGCCAGCGCGATCTCGCCGTAGCGGACGAGGGTCGCGTCGTTGTCGACCTCGCCCGTGGCCGTGAGCAGGCCGCAGTGACCGTGGTCGGTGTACTCGTCCAGGCAGAGGTCGGCCATGATCACCGTGTCGCCGCCGACCTCGGACACGAGGTCGGCGATGGCAAGCTGGACGATGCCGGCCGGGTCGTCGGCGGACGAGCCGCGGGCGTCCTTGTGCTCGGGCACGCCGAACAGGATGATGCCGCCGACGCCGGCCGCGGCCGCCTCGGCCGCCGCCTTGCGCAGCGAGGAACGGGTGTGCTGCACGACGCCGGGCATCGAGGAGATCGGGACCGGCTCGGGCACACCCTCCCGGACGAACATCGGCAGGATGAGGTCGGCGGGATGCAGCCGGACGTCGGCCACCATCCGCCGCAGCGCGGCCCCGCGGCGCAGCCGCCGCGGGCGCGCCACGGGGAAACCGACGGCCGACCGCCCGGGCCCCGCGATCACCGCCGGGAACCCCGGCGCGGCTTGGGCAGCCTGGCGGCGAGCGGGCCGACCTTGCCGAGCTCCTCGCGGTGCTCGGCGGCGAACTCCGCCAGCGACGCGACGAGCGACGGGATCGACGCCTCGGTCGCCTGGACGTCCACCCGCAGGCCGAGCTCCTGGGCGGTCGCGGCCGTCGCCGGGCCGATCACCGCGATGACGGTGGTCTCGTGGGGCTTGCCGGCGATTCCGACCAGGTTGCGCACCGTGGAGGAGGAGGTGAAGACCACCGCGTCGACCCGGCCGCCCTTGAGGGCCTCGCGGATCGGCGCGGGCGGCGGCGCGGCGCGCACCGTCCGGTAGGCGGTGACGTCGTCCACCTGCCAGCCGCGGTCCTTGACGCCGGCGACGAGGGTGTCGGTGGCGATGTCGGCGCGCGGCAGGAGAACCCGGTCGAGCAGGTCGAGCGACTCGTCGAACTCGGGCCAGTCCTCGAGCAGGCCCTCGCTGGACTGCTGGCCGGCGGGCACCAGGTCGGGGCGGATACCGAAGGCGCGCAGCGCGTCCGCGGTGGCCTCGCCGATCGCGGCGACCTTGACGCCGGCGAAGGCGCGGGCGTCCAGGCTGCGCTCCTCGACCTTCTCCTGCACCGCCTTGACGGCGTTCACCGAGGTGAAGGCGACCCACTGGTAGCGGCCGGAGACCAGCCCGGTGATGGCGCGCTCCATCGGCGCGGCCGTCCGCGGCGGCTCGACGGCGATCGTCGGCACCTCCAGCGGACTCGCCCCGTGGGCGCGCAGCGAGTCGGAGAGGATCGCCGCCTGCTCCTTCGTCCGGGGCACCAGCACCGTCCAGCCGAACAGGGCGCGGGTCTCCCACCAGGACAGCTTCGCCCGGGTCGCGACGACCGGGCCGACGGAGATGATGACCTCGTTCGGCGGGTTCGCGGTGGCGTTGAGCATCGGCGCGACGTCGGCCTCGATCCGGTCGAGGGTCGAGGTGACGGTGCGCTGGTCGGTGGTCGTGCCGTCGACGGTGACCGCGACGGGGGTGTCACCGGCGCGGCCGTGCTCGACCAGCGCGGTCGCCACCTTGCCGATCTCGGTGGGGCCGGCGGTGACGATCAGCGTGCCGGGGGCCTGCGCGAGCGCGCCCCAGTCGACGTCGCCCGGTGTGGTGGGCACGCCGAGACCACCGAAGCCGGTAGGGGTGCCCAGGCCGAGGGGCGCGCCGAAGCCGCCGCCTACGCCCAGCGGGCCGCCGCCGAGGCTCGGCATCGACCGGCCGCCGAGGCGGGACGTCCCGAAGGGGGGCGGGGTGAGCGGGCCGACCGGGTCGCCGACGCCGAACGGTGAGGCCGAGGCGACCGAACCCGAGGACGAGAAGACACCCGACGTGCTGGCGAAGGTGACCGGGCTGCCCGGCGCGACACCGGCGTAGGTCGCGACCGCGGCGGAGGTCGAGACACCGGGAACCACCCGGTAGGGGATCTTGGCCTTGGCCAGCGACTGCGCGTCCGCCGCGCCGATCCGGGTCAGCCACGGGTCCGAGGCGTAGAGCCGGACGACCTTGTCCCCGGCCCGTGCCCGGCTGACGACCGCGGCGGTCGCGGCCTCCGCGTCCCGCACCGGCTTCGGGGCGTCGAGGTCACCGATCCGCAGCACCTCGGCCGACAGCGACTCGACCACCTCGGACGGTACGTCCGGGTCGGCGACCACCACGTCGGCAGCGGTGAGAGTCTCCACGGCGAGGACCGTGAGCAGCCCCGGATCACGGGGACCGGCGCCCACAAGCGCGACCGGGGACACGGGCTTCTTGGTACGTCGGGTGGCCATGCTCAGCTTGTTCCCATCAGCGTGTGTGCTCCGGCGGACAACAGCTCGTCCGCGAGGCGCTGCCCGAGCGCCTCCGGGTCGACGGCAGAACCGGTGAGCTCGCGCCGCAGGACCCTGCCTCCATCCGGCGCGGCGACCACCGCCCGCAGGCGGATCTCACCCACGGCGGGCGCATCGTCACCGCCCGCGACCGGGCGTGCGTCGGTACCCGGAAGCACGTGGGCCAGAGCACCTACCGGAGCGGTACAACCGGCCTCGATGCCCGCCAGGAAGGCACGCTCGGCTCGGACCGCGACGGAGGACGTTGCGTCGTCGAGCACAAACCGTAGCAGCTCCGCGAGTCCCTCATCGAAGCCCCGGCCCGCTTCTGGTCCGGTCTGGTCGTGGGCTGGTCCGCCGCCGGCCGGGGTGCGCACGCACTCGATCGCCAGCGCGCCCTGCCCGGGAGCGGGCAGCATCACCTCGGGTGAGATGATCTCGGTGACCGCGTCGAGGCGGTCGAGGCGGTCGAGGCCGGCGTGCGCGAGCACCACCGCATCCACCTCGCCGTCGATGGCCTTCTTGATCCGGGTGTCGACGTTGCCGCGGATCGGGACGACCTCGAAGCCGTGGCCGAGCGCGAGCAGCTGGGCGGCCCGCCGCGGCGACCCCGTCCCGACCCGCGCGCCCGGACCCAGCTCGCTCAGGCGCCGGCCGCTGGGCGAGACGAGGACGTCCCGGGTGTCGGCCCGGCGCGGGACGGCGGCCAGGACGAGTCCGTCCGGGGTGGCCGTCGGCAGGTCCTTGAGCGAGTGGACGGCGAGGTCGATCTCACCGGCGAGCAGGGCGTCACGCAGCGCGCTGACAAAGACGCCCGTTCCACCGATCTGGGTGATCGCCACCTGCGACTGATCACCCGCGGTAACGATCGGGACGAGTTCCACGGGCCGGCTCAGCCGGGTCCGCAGCGTCTCGGCCACTTTCTCGGACTGGGCCCGCGCCAACGCGGAACGCCGGGTGCCCAGTCGCAGCGGCCGCCGCGCCAGGAGCGCGTGTGCTCGTGCCTCGGGCCCTCGGGTCACTGTCACGTTCTCTCCACCAGATCCAGATCAGGGGCGGAGACGATGGCCGGCACGTCACGCGGCAGGTCGAAGAGCTCGCGCAGGGCCTCGGCGTAGGAGTCACCGCCAGGCGCCTCGGCGAGCTGCTGGACGCGCACCGTGGGCGCGTGCAGCAGCTTGTCGACGACCCGCCGCACAGTGCCGGAGACCATGTCCCACTCACGGTTGTCAAGGTCGGGCAGGCGGGTGCGCAGCCGGTCCAGCTCGTCGCGCACCACCGCCGCCGCGTGGGCCCGCAGCGCCACCACGGTCGGGGCGACCCGCTCGGCACGCCGCCGGTCGAGGAACCCGGCCACCTCGGTGGTCACGAGGGCCCGGACGGCCTCCACGTCATGGGCCACCTGCGCCCCGTCCAGGGCGACCCGCAGGGCCTCGATGTCGATCAGGGTCACCCCGGGGAGCTCGCGCACCGCCGGGTCGATGTCGCGCGGCAGCGCGAGGTCGAGGAAGACCAGCGGCCGGGCGCCGCGGCCCGCCAGCGAGGCGCGCACCACGTCGTGGCCGACGACGAGCCCGGAGGCTCCGGTCGACGAGATCACGAGATCCGCGCGGCCGACCTCGTGGGCGATCTCGGCCAGCCCGACCGCGCGGGCGTCGTGCAGATCGGCGACCCGGGCCGCGCGGGCCGCCGTCCGGTTCGCGACGACGACGTCACCGGCGCCGGCCCGGCGCACGGTCTGGGCCGCCAGCGAACCGACCGCGCCGGCCCCGATGATCAGCACCCGGGCCCCGGCGAGCGGGGCGGGGCCCGTCACCTCGACCGGGGCCGTCAGCTCGGGGCGCAGCAGCGCCTCCACCGCGTCACCCGGGTCGCATCCGGGGGACGCGACGGGCGCGACGAGCATGTCCGGCCGGCGGGCCTGCAGGTCGAAGGCGGCCATCCGGACGCCGACCGAGACGATCGAGGCCCCCGCGGCGTCGATGGAGGTCTCGGTGTGGGCCCGCTTGCCGACCCGCAGCGCGGTCTGGAACAGGTTGGCGAGCGTGCCGCTGGTCACCTCGGCAGACTGGGCCAGCCGGAACGCGGCGCGGACCTGGCCGAGGATCTGCGTCTCGCCGACCAGCATCGAGTCGAGGCCGCAGACCACCGAGAAGAGGTGGCTGACGGCGCGGGCCTCATGGTGGACGTACAGGTGCGAGGCGAGATCGGTCAGCGGTACCCCGCACACGCGGCTCAGCTGGTCGGAGATGTCGGCCAGGCCGCCGTGGAAGGTCTCCACCTCGGCGTAGATCTCGGTGCGGTTGCAGGTGGAGAGCAGCACCGCCTCGCTGAGATGATCCGCCGCGACGAGATCGTGCAGCACCTTCGGCGCGTCGTCGGCGGAGACCGCGGCGAGCTCGAGCAGCGAGGTCGGGGCCGTCCGGTGGTTCAGGCCCACCGCGAGCAGGCTCACTCCGCCTCACCCCCGTGAGTGGCGGCCGGCATCGGCACCTCCGGCGCCTGCGCCATCCGTGCCGCCTCCGGCGCCTGCGCCGCCTGTGCCGCCCGCGACTGCCGCGCCACCGGCTGCGCCAGCGGTGAAGGCTGCGCCAAGGGTGACGGTGGCACCATCCGACGGGTCATCCGCACGACCTCACCAGCCTCGTCATCCACGAATCCGCCCGACCCCGGCTGATCGCCGACCACCACGCCCCCCGCGCCGGGGGCCCGGCCTGGCGACGGACGTTTACGCGCTTCGTGAAAGGAGAGAATCTGCAGTTCCAGGGCAAGGTCGACCTTACGCACATCCACTCCCTCGGGCACCGAAAGCACCGTGGGGGCGAAGTTCAGGATGCTGGTCACGCCCGCTGCCACGAGGCGGTCGCAGACGCTCTGCGCCGCGGCCGCCGGCGTGGAGATCACGCCGATGGTCACCTGGCAGTCCTCGATGACCGCCTCCAGCTCGTCGACCGGGCGAACGACGACCTCACCGACCCGCTCACCCACCCTGGACGGATCGGCGTCCACCAATGCCGCGATGCGGAACCCTCGGGCATGGAAGCCGCCGTATCCGGCAAGTGCATGCCCGAGGTTACCCACGCCAACGAGAACGACCGAGCGGTCTTCGGTCAGGCCGAGCTCGGCCGATATGCACTCAAGGAGCACACCCACGTCGTACCCGACTCCGCGCGTGCCGTACGAGCCGAGCTGGGAGAGGTCCTTGCGTACCTTCGCCGACGTCACGCCGGCGGTCGCGGCGAGCGTGTCCGAGGACACCGTGTGCACGCCGCGCTCGCCGAGCGCCGTCAGCACACGGAGGTAGAGGGGCAACCTGGCCACTGTCGCCTCGGGCACCGGCGACCGCCCCGGTACCCGCCCGGCACCCCGCCGAGGTTGACCCATCCGCGGCTCCCGACGTTGCTCGACAGTGCGGGCCGGCGGCACTACCGCCCGATGCCGACCTCTGGGCCGGTCCTGATTCCGACCTCGAAGCCGGCCTCAACGGCGGCCGCGAAGCCGGCCCGGAGGCCGGTGCGGGCCGAACGGGCGCGCCCGACCCGGCGGTCACCGCGGCCGACGACCGCATCTGCGGACCCGTCGAGTCTACGACTTCGTGAAGGGATTCACGAAGTTCCCGATGCGGGGCTCCTGCCGGACCGGCCTGAGCCACCGGACCTGCCGGTCAGCCAGGACCACCGGTCGCCGGCGAGCGCGCGCCGCAGCCGCTGCTCCTCCACCCGCCAGTAGCCGTGCTCCCGGCCGTCGACCAGGATCACCGGGACCCGGTCGCCGTAGGTGTCCGCCGTGCGCGGGTCGGCGTCGACGTCGAGCTCCCGCCAGCCGGCCCCGACATCGGCGCTCACCCGCTCGATCACCTGGCGCGCGTCGTCGCACAGGTGGCAGCCCACCCGGGTGAGCAGGGTGATCCGGACGCCGGGCACCTCGCCCCCGGCGGCACCGTCACCGGCGGGGCTGTCGGCGGTGACGTGGTCACCGGCGACATGCGCGGGAGTCGATGTGGCCCCTTGGGGGCCCTGTTCGCGGTTGGGCCCGGACGTCCCGGCGGCGACCTCGGTCATCTCATCGACGATAGTCCCCCGCCACAGCAGGGATACCGCCCCTGCGAGGCCGCCCCGACGGTCGCCGGTAACCGGGCTCACGGTACGGTTCCCGGTCCCCGCCGTCAGCCAACCGGCTACAGCCAGCTACTCGGCGACTATGGTGGAGTCGTTGTCCGGCCATCCTCCGTACCGCGGCCGGCACCGAAGTACTACGCGCCACCATGCCAACACACCAGGTAACCGCGACACGACGGCAGGTCACCAGAGCACCACGGCAGTGACCCGGCCCCACCCCTCGCCCGCGAAGATCGCGACCGCCCGCGACGTCCATGTTCGGGAGCCCGCATGCGCCTGCCCGCGGCACCGGCCACCCTGCCCGCGGGACCGGCGGCGCCACGGTGGGCACTCGCCCCGGCCGCGGCGCGGTCGACCTTCGCCCCGGCGGCGGCGCGCCGGGGCCTCACTCCGGCCGCGGCGCGGTGGGCTCCTGCCGCGGCGGCGCCGTCCCAGTTCGACGACCCGCTGGCCGTCGGCGTCGCCACCCTGCGCGCGGAGATCGCCCGCGCCCGCCGGGCAGGGCTGCTCGGCGTGCTCCCGGTGCTGCTGGGCGCCGCGATGGCCACCGCCCGGACGGCGACCGCTCACTCCATCCGGGTCGAGCCGGTCGGGCCGCACACGGAGGACGTCCGTCCCTTCACCGACGGTCCCGCGGACGGTCTGGGCATGCCCGACCCGCGCAGGGACGCCGATCTCGTCGGTCGGGCGATCCGCGGGGAGCGGGAGGCCTTCGGCCTCATCTACGACCGGTACGCCGAGTTCCTCTACCGCTACGCCTACTACCGCGTCGGCGGCAACCGCGCGGTGGCCGAGGACGTGGTCTCCGAGACGTTCCTACGGGCGCTGACCCGGATCTCGACCTTCGAGTGGCAGGGCCGCGACATCGGGGCCTGGCTGGTCACCATCGCCCGCAACCACATCGTGGACCTCGCCCGCTCGGGCCGGGCCCGGCTGGAGTTCCCGACCGCCGACCTGCTCGCGGCCGCGGACGGCCACCCGGGCGCGGGCGCCGCCGTTCCCGGCCCGGAGGACGCGGTGCTGGCCGCGCTGGACATCCGCGAGGTGCTCGAGGCGCTGGGAACACTCGGGCCGGAGCAGCGGGAGTGCGTGACGCTGCGGTTCCTCGAGGGGCTGTCCGTCCGGGAGACCGCGCGGGCGATGAACAAGAAGGAGGGCGCGGTGCGTGCGCTGCAGCTACGGGCCGTGCGGACGCTGGCCCGGCATCTGCCCACGGCGCGCACCGACTGACCAGCCACATCGGCTGACCAGCCACATCGGCTGACCATTCGCACCAGCTGAGACCATTCGCGTCGACTGACTGTTCGCATCGACTGACTGTTCGCGCCGACTGACCGCGGATGGCCCACCATGCGGTCCCGGCGGCGCCACGGGTCGTAGGCTGACCACACGGCGCGGCACTCGACGCGGCCGGGCAACCAGATTCGCTCCGGATGTCGGCGGGCGTGGCCAGGACCGGGCCGGTCGGCCACCGGCGACGGCGACCGGACCGGCACGGAGATGACCATGAGAGTGCGACGACGCAAGGATCACCTGGGTGGCCGCGAGGCCGCGGAGGCGGCGGCGACGGCCGCGCTGAAGGTGGCTGCCGAGGAAGTGGCCAAGGCCCCGCCGGACGAGTCCGCCGCTGCCTTCTTCGACGTCGACAACACGATGATGGCCGGCGCGTCCATCTTCTACTTCGCCCGCGGGCTGGCCGCCCGCGACTTCTTCGACTCCCGTGACCTGCTGAAGTTCGGCTGGCAGCACGTCAGCTACCGGCTGCGCGGCCTGGAGGACCCGAACGGGATGCGGGACGCCCGGGAGGCGGCCCTGGCGTTCGTCGCCGGACGCAGCGTGACGGACATCGTCCGTTACGGCGAGGAGATCTACGACGAGCGGATGGCCCAGCAGATCTACTCGGGCACCCACGCCCTGGCCCAGCAGCACCTCGACGCCGGGCAGCGGGTCTGGCTGGTCACCGCCACCCCGGTGGAACTCGCCTCGATCATCGCCCGCCGGCTGAGCCTCACCGGCGCGCTGGGTACCGTCAGCGAGGTGGCGGACGGCAAGTACACCGGGCACCTCGTCGGGGAGCCGCTACACGGGCCGGCCAAGGGCGCGGCCGTGCAGGCGCTGGCCGAACGGGAGGGCCTCGACCTGTCCCGCTGCTGGGCCTACTCCGACTCGGTGAACGACCTGCCGATGCTCTCCCTCGTCGGCCATCCCGTGGCCATCAACCCGGACCCGGACCTGCGCGCCGTCGCCAAGGAGCGCGGCTGGCTGATCAAGGACTTCCGGACGGCACGCAAGGCAGCCAAGATCGGCATTCCGACGGCCGCCGGGATCGGTGCCCTCGGCGGCGGCGTCGCTGCCGGCATGGCGCTGCGCCGCCGCTACGGCGGAACCTGACGGTCAGGATGACGCGGGCCCGACGGAGGCCCGTCGGGCCGCGGCGATCAGAAGAACACCGAGCGGCGCTGCATCAGCAGGCCGTACAGCGTGTGCTGGATCGTCTCGCGGATGCGGTCGGTGAGCTCGAAGACGAGCATCGGGTCCTCGGCCGCGGCCTGCGTGTACTCGGTGGTGTCCACCGGCTCACCGAACTCGATGATCCACTTGCTCGGCAGCGGGACGAGCCCCAGCAGCCCCAGCCAGGGGAAGGTCGGCGTGATCGGGAGGTAGGGCAGCCCCAGCAGCCGCGCCAGCGTCCTGGCGTTGCCGACCATCGGGTAGATCTCCTCGGCGCCCACGACCGTGCACGGGACGATCGGCACCCCGGTGCGCAGCGCCGCGGAGACGAACCCGCCGCGACCGAACCGCTGGAGCTTGTAGCGGTCGCTGAACGGCTTGCCGATGCCCTTGAAGCCCTCCGGCCACACCCCGACCAGATGCCCCGCTCCCAGCAGACGCTCGGCGTCCGCCTGGCAGGCGAGGGTGTTGCCGGTCTTGCGGGCCAACGGCGCGAGGAACGGCAGGGCGAACACCAGGTCCGCGGCCAGCATCCGCAGGTGACGGTGGGCCGGGTGGTGGTCGAGAATCGCCAGGGCGGTCATCAGCGCGTCGAGGGGTACCGTCCCCGAGTGGTTCGAGACGACGAGCGCCCCGCCCTTGTCCGGAATGTTCTCCAGGCCCCGGGTCTCGACCCGGAAATAGCTCCGGTAGATCGGGCGTAGCAGCGGCGCCACGATGTGCTCGGTCAGGTCGGGGTCGAAGCCGTGCTCGTCCACCGTGTAGTCCCCGGTGATGCGGCGCCGCAGGAAGGCGAGCAGCTCGGCGAGCACCCGCTCCAGCTCACCGGCGTCCGCGACCGGCTCGGCCGGTGGCCCGACCGCCTCGCCACCAGGATCCGCGCCGCTACCAGGGCCCGCCTTGCCGCCAGGGGCGGTGCCGGTGCCGGTGCCGGCACCGGCACTGCCCGGACCGCCCGCATCACGTGAACGGTCGGCACCGTCGGCACTGTCGGCACCGCGAGAACGGCCGGCGGCGTCAGCACCGCCTGGATGGTCGGCGCCGTTCGGGCCGCTCGAGCCGTTCAGAGCACCGGCACCTCCCCGGCCGGGGAGGGCGGCCAGGTCATCGAGGCCGTCGAGGCCCGCCCGCGTTCCGGGCTCGCGCTGGCTGCCGGTGCCGGCCCGGCTGGAACCGGATCGTCCGGAACCAGGCCGGACCGTCCGACTCGCGGCGCCGGTCGCGCGCGCGCTCGTCCCGTTGGGCGAGCGCCTGGTCCCCTCGGGTCGCGGCGGCGGCGGACCGGCCGCCCCCGGGGGACCGGCGCGTCCATCCGGTGGCATCGGCACGTCGGCCCCTCTCCGCGAGCTGGTGTCCCGCTCGCCCATCAGGACGTGCTGAGCAGCCGGCGTCGGGCGAGCACGCCCTGAAGGCCGTGCTCCACCCGCGAGACCAGCTCGTGGTCGATGGTGAACCGCAGTCCGCGGTCCTGGACGAAACTGTCGAACGTCGCGACGGTCGTGTACTGAGGAACGTATCCGAACACCTCTTTGAGCTTGGTGGTGTCCACCGCGCGCCCGTGCGCGAGGAACCCGAGCTGCTCGGAGGAGAAGTCGACGAGCCGCAGCCGGCGGGCGATGTTGCCCAACGACCCGATCGCGGGGAAGGGCACCGGCAGCGCCGGCCGCCCGGCCCGCCGGATCGCCTGCGAGAGCAGGAGCACACCGTCCCCGGCCACATTGAAGGTGCCGGCGTGGGTCTCCCGGGTGGCCTTCAGGAGTACCGCCATCGCGTCGTCGGAGTGCAGCAGCTGAATCCGTGGGTCGAAGCCGAGGACCGTCGGGACCAGCGGAAGGTCGAGGTACCGCGCGAGCGGGCTGTCCACTCGCGGGCCGAGCACGTTCGCCAGGCGCAGCACCGTCACCGCGATGTCGGGGCGCCTCCGGCCGAAGCCTCGGACGTACCCCTCGACCTCGACGGCATCCTTGGCGTAACCGCCGCCGGGAAGGCCGCGCGGTTCCATCTCCTCGGTGAACAGCGCGGGGTCGCGCGGTGACGAACCGTAGATCGACGTCGTCGACTTCACCACCAGTTTCTTCACCCCGGGGGTCTTCTGGCAGGCGGCGAGGAGCTGCATCGTCCCGATGACGTTGATCTCCTTCATCGCCGTGCGCCCGCCGGCGCCGAGCGGCGTGGCGAGCACACTCAGATGCAGGACGGTGTCGATGGCGGCGGTGGAGATGACCTTCGCGATCAGCGGGTTTCGGATGTCCACCCGAACGAACTGGGTCCGGCCGAGATCCGCCGTCGGGGCGATGGTGTCGACCCCGACCACGTCGACGATCTCGGGGTCGCCGGCGAGTGCGGCCGCGACCTCGGCGCCCAGCGGACGCGACACTCCTGTCACAAGCACGCGACGTGGCCTCATGGTCGCCTCCCCGGCATGACCTACCGACTCGGCCAGCGGCCGGCCTCGCGGGGTCATCGTACGCCGCGCACCACCCTCATCGCTGCGTAGCGTCACATCAAGGCACACGGAAAGCTACGGAGAGTAGCAAGACTACGGTCGGCGACGCACGACACGGGATGCCAGTCGTGTCAGACCCGCTCGCGCACCACGCTCCGACGTCAGGCGAGCCCACGCACCGCGCTCACCGGGATCCGGGCGCCGTCCCGGGGGACCTGGGCGACGACGACGGCGTCGCCGCGCCGCAGGCGCAGCACCTCGGCCGCCCGGCCGCAGTTCACCGCGATCATGACCTGGCGCAGCGCGTCCTCGCAGAGCGCGATCTCGCCGGGCGGGACCTCGCCGTAGGTGTGCGCGAAGGGCATGGTGAGCAGCCGACCGTCGGCGCGCACCTCCACCCTGTCCCCGAGCAGGATGCCGGCGGCCTCGAGCTCGGCCCTGGTCATGTTCAACGAGAGGTTCCCGAAGTGGTCCACCGAGAGCACCTCGCCGTGGACGTGGTCGTCGTCCACGTGGCACACCCGTGGCTCCACGACGACCAGCTCCCCCGGGTCGATCCTGGGGCCGACGTCGGCCGGAGGCAGGCCCGTCGCGAGCCGCGCCACGACCGGCGCGTAGACGTCACGGCCACGGAAGACAGCGGTGGGCAGCGGGAGCCAGAGGTCCGGGTTGGAGATCTCGTAGGCCTCCTCGACGCCGCCCAGGGCCTCCCAGCCCAGCGAGGCGACGCCGTTGTCCGGGGCGACGAACGTCGATCCGTCCGCGGCGCGGGCGACGACACCGCGGGTGTAGCCGCTGGCGTCGAGCTGCTCGACGACCACGAGGTGGATTCCCCTCGGCAGGTAGCCGACCGCGCCGACCAGCGTCACGGCCGCCTGGCCGATGTCCTGCGGCGCAATCGAGTGGCACAGGTCGATGACCCGGGCGTCCGGCGCGTGCCGGGCGATGATCCCGTGACAGACGCCGACGCAGGCGCCGTCCACTCCGTAGTCGGACATGAATGTGATCCACGCGCTGCCCATGTGACCCCCTGTGCCCGGACGGCGTCGTTGCCGACCTTGCAACCAGCCTGCCATACGGTCACCAGGACCGCATGGACGAGCACACAGCGCGAAACAGGTCTGTTACTCGGCTGTCCGGGCCGGGACAGCGGCCGCAACGGGCCGACATGAGCGGGCCTGACCGCGGGAACCGTGGCTTGACGATGGGAACCGTGGCAGCCGGAAGGGACCCGCCGACGACGCGGCGGCACGTCCGGGATCCGCGCCCCTTGTGATCCGTGCCGCCCCGGCGTCCGCCGGCCCGCCGCCGCTACTTCTTGTTACGGCGCTGGACTCGCGTCCGCTTGAGCAGCTTGCGGTGCTTCTTCTTGGCCATACGCTTGCGACGCTTCTTGATTACGGAACCCACGTACCCGACCGATCTGTTGACGAGGTTTTTCCGAGCGAGCCTACCCGCCGGAACCCCCCGGCAAGACGACCGGTGCGGATCCCGGCCGGTGCCGGGACGGCGCTAGGACGCGCCGAGTTCCCGGGAACGCGCCCACGCCGCCTCGACCGCGTCGAGGACGGCCGCCCGTACCCCGCCGCGGTCGAGCTGCCGCAGCGCGGCCACGGTCGTCCCGCCAGGCGAGGTGACCGCCTCCCGCAGCAGCGACGGGTGCTCGCCCGCGGCCCCACCCGCGCCATCCGAGTCACCCGAGTCACCCGAGTCACCCGGGTCGCCGGCGCCGGGGTCGCGCAGCATGCGCGCGGATCCGGCGGCGGTCTGCACGACGAGCTCGGCCGCCAGCGCGCGCGGCAGGCCCAGCAGCACACCGCCCTCGATCATCGCCTCGATCAGGTAGAAGAAATAGGCCGGGCCGCTGCCCGACAGGGCCGTGACCGCGTCAAGCTGGGTCTCCGTCACCCGGACGACGCGACCGACCGGGCGGAGCATCTCCTCGACCGCGGCGACATGCTCGTCGCCGGCACCCGGCCCGGCGCACACCGCGGACATCGCCTCGCCGACGAGCAGCGGCGTGTTCGTCATCACCCGCACGACGGGGGTGCCCGGTGCCAGCCGCTCGGCGACGAACGCCGAGGTGACCCCGGCCGCCACCGAGACGACCAGCGTCCCGGGCGCGACGTGCGGAGCGAGCTGGGCGAGGACCGTGCCCATGTCCTGCGGCTTGGTCGCCAGGACGACGACACCGGCCTTCGCCGCCGCGGCGGCGGGATCCACCACCTCGACGCCGTACCGCCGGGTGATCTCGGCGGCCCGGCCCGGGTCGCGCTCGGCCGCGACGACCTCGGACGGCGTCCGCCCCGCCCGCAGCAGCCCGGACATCAGGGCGCCGCCGAGCCGGCCGGCCCCGACGATCGCGACAACGCTCGAACCCACCACCGAACACTTCCCTTCGCTCCGGTGCCCACCGCATCCGACGGCGACCACGCCGATGAAGGTTATGACCCGGGCTGCTCGGGACGTCCCATCGCTCTCACCAGTCGCGCCCCGCGCCCGGGACCGGGCCGAAAAGCGGGTCGGGCTCGGCGGGCTCGCGCCCGGCGCGCGGATCCCGGACGGGCTCGAGCACGTGGTCCCCGGCGTGGTCGGCGGGGCCGTGCCCGGCTCCGTCGAGACGGTCGAGGCCCTGGTCACGCCCGGGACCCCTGCTCTCCCCGGGCCCCCGCCCGTATGCCGGGCCGTGGCCGTGGGCAGGGCCGTGACCGTTCCCCGGGCCGTGGCCGTACGCCGGCGCATGACTGGGCCCCGGCACGTGACCGTGGCCCGGCACGTGACCCAGGGCCTGGCCGTGGGCGGGGCTGTGCGCAGGGCTGTGGCCGTACGCGGGCGCGTGGCCGGGTGCCGGGCCGGGCCGGTGGCCGGCCGGATGGGCGACCCCGGGCAGGCGGCCGGGCTCGGCGGGATCGGCCGGGCGGCCGGGGCGGTCGCGCCCGGCCCGCGGGCCGGTCCCGTGGGCAGGGGGCGCGCCGGGGTCGAACGTCGAGGGAAGGTGGAGGTTCATGGTGTCGCCGCCCATCGACGCCGCCGGCCCCCGCCGGGGAGCGCCCATGGCCGGGCCAGCGTCCGCGGCCGATCCGGGGCCGCGGTTGAGGGCCGGGTAGGCCGCCCAGTCCGGGATGGGGGTCGGTTCGAACCCACCGGCGTGCGTAGCGCCCACCGCCGGCCCGTGTTCGTACACGGGTGGCCCGTCGGCGCGGTCGTAGACCACCTCGCCGGCCCGGGGCCCGCTCGGGCGCGGAACGGCCGGCATCGGCTGCGAATCCGGATCGTGGGAGTAGCCGGCCCGGGCCGGCCCGGGCCCGGCCGGGCCGCCGCGGCCCGGGTAACCCTCGTCCACCCAGTCGACGTCGCCGTCCGACCAGTCTCCCGGCCGAGGCGGGGCGCCGGCCCGGCCACCGCGCCCGTCCGCCTGCTCGGCGTCGGCGGCGCTCGTGCCGACACCGGCGAGCACCGGCTCCAGCTCGGGCAGCTCCGGCAGCTCGGACAGGTCCCGCTCCCGCGGCTCCCGCGGGCCGGCCTTGGCCGGCACCTGGGCGGGGGCCCCCGCCGGGCCCGCGGCGGCGGCGGGGCGGGCCGGGCCACGCGGGGTGTCCGCCCACTTCGGCCGGCGCGCGATGATGGGCTTCTCGATGAAGCGGTTCGAGAAGTAGGCCGTGATCGTGGTGCAGACTGCGGCGACGACCACCGACGGCCAGAGCCCGATCCGCGGCACGAGCTGGCCGGCGGCGGCCGAGATGAACGGGTAGTGCCACAGGTAGATGCTGTAGGTGATCTTTCCGGTCCAGGCCATCTTCGGCGAGCCGAGCAGCCGCACCCACCGGGCGTCCCGGTTGACGTCGGCGCCGATGATCAGCAGCGCGCCCAGGGCCGCGCTCGGCACGTAGGCCCCGTAGTCGATCCAGTTCGCTTCCGGGAGGTCCTTGTTCGGCCCGAGGAAGGCCAGCAGGAACAGCACGATGCCGGCGGGAAGGCCGAGGGCGGCCAGTCGCCGTCCGCTCGTCCAGCGTTCGACGGCGGCGGCGGTCGCCGCGGAGTGAGCTCCGGTCGAGGCCTTCTTACCGTCGCCCTTCCCGCCGCCGTCCTTCCTGTCGCCGTCCTTCTTGTCGCGGACCACCGGGGTCGCCAGCGCGCGCAGCCGGTTGTCCCGCCAGACCGCGACGAGGCAGCCGATGAGCAGCGGGGCGATGTGGGTGTCGGGCGCGAGGTAGACCCGGCTGCGCGGGGCCCCGTTGGCGGCCATCATGTACGTCCAGCCCATGATCAGGCCGATCGAGGCGATCAGGAACGTCAACAGGTACGGGCGCAGCCGCGCGGAGCGGACGAAGAGCAGGAAGACCCACGGCCAGACCAGGTAGAACTGCTCCTCCATCGACAACGACCAGACGTGGGCCAGCCAGCGCCCGCCGCCCAGCGGGTTCTCGACCTTGTACCAGTTGTTGACGTTGAGGAACGTCGAGAGGGCGCTCTTGATGTAGTCGTCGCGGTATGGGATGTCATCCCACTTGAAGGCGACCGTGATAGCCAGGCCGAGCAGAAGATAGACCCACATCACCGGCATCAGCTTGTACGCGCGCCGGACGAGGAAGCGCCCGATCGAGACGGTGCCCGTGCGGGCCTGCTCGGCCAGCAGCAGGGTCGTGATCAGGAACCCGCTGAGCACGCAGAACATGTCGACGGCCACGTTGCTGGCGTGGATGGCGCCCATGTGACCGGCGAGGATGATGTAGATGCAGATCACGCGCAGACCGTCGAGCGCCGGGTTGTAGGCGAACTTCGCCGCCGCCGCCGCCTCCGCGTCGGTGGGCTGCCGGGTCTCGGCTGGCCCGGCCGGCGGGCGCGGGGTGGGCTTCGCCCGCCTGGCCGCCCCCGGCGGGCCGTCGGTCATCGGAAGCGAACCGGCTCTCACGATCGTGCGTCCCCTCCTCCAGCCAGGGACGCACGTGGCGACCGGGTGTGAGCACCCGGCAGACCCCTGGACCGCCGTCCGGCCGCGGGCCGCCCCGCCGTGCCCGACCCCCGCCGTGCCCGACCCCCGCCGACCAGGATCAAGACCGGCGCGCCCGGCCATGCGACGACACGGGCGAGTCGGTCAGAACCCCACGAACGCGCACGACGATAGCGGAAGCCCCTTATCAGACTTCCAGTCGCATACTCCTGACACGTTTCTAAAGGATCCGAAAGGAGTTGGACGATTACGAGAGGTATCCACCAACGGCCCGACCGCCCGGCGTCAAGGGAGCATCACGGCGCCGCTACCTGCGCGAAGGCACCTCGCGAACATCACCGGCGGATCCGCGCCGGCATCACGATCGGTCGGTGGTTCAGGGGACGCGCGCGACGACCAGCATCGTCCGGAACGGCTCGATGATCCGACCGTCGGGGAACGAGCGCAGCAGAGAGCGGCGCTCAGCCGCGAGGAAGTCCTCGAGCCGGTCACCGATCGCGGCGACGTACGACTTCGAGCACAGCCACGTCTCGTAGAGGTCGATGTCCAGCTCCCGGTGCCACCGGCAGGTCACCGTAGCCACCTCGGCGAACAGCCCCGTCCAACGCAGCTCGTCGGCGAACGGCCGGTTGCGGTACTCCCTGGTGTAGCCGGGGCTCATCGCCTCGAGGCGGTCCTGCTGGCGCTGGTACCAGTGGAAGTCGTCGGCGTCGACGTCATTCCACCACGCGGCGAGCGCTCCGCCGGGGCGAAGCACCCGGGCCGCCTCCGCCGCCGCCACCGGCACCCGCACCCAGTGCCAGGCCTGGGCGTAGGTGACCAGGTCCGCCGACGCGCTCCGGAGCGGCAGTGCCTCCCCGTCGCCCCGCACGACGGGCAGGTCCGGGGTCCGCCGCCGCAGCCGGTCGAGCATCACCGGGCCCAGCTCGACAGGCAGGACGGAGGCACCCCGGGAGATCATGGCCCTGGTGGCGATCCCCGTACCCGCGCCCACGTCGACCACGCCGGCGCCGGCGACGGGCCGGTCGGCGAGCAGTTCCAGATCGGCGAAAAGCTGGTCCGGGTAGCCCGGCCGGGCCTGGTCGTACGCGTCGGCCAACGGGTCGAAGAGTGATCCAGGGGACACGCCCCGATAGTGGCCCCTACGCGGCAACTCCGCCACTGACAGTGGCTTACCCCACCGGACGGTAAGGCCCTCGTCAGGGAACCGGGACGACTCCGGCCGGAGCGGCGAGGTTGAGCCGGGTGAAGGCCAGCGCCTCGGCGAGGTCGGCCTCACGCTGGTCGCGCGACTCCGCGCGCCTGGTGTTGATCTCGACGACGACCGTGCCGTCGAACCCGTTCGCCGCGAGGCGCTCCAGCAGCTCGGCGCAGGGCTGCGTGCCGCGGCCGGGCACCAGGTGCTCGTCCTTCGCCAGCCCCGTGCCGTCCGCCATGTGGATGTGCGCGAGCCGGTCACCGAGCTCGTCCGCCATCAGCAGCGCATCCGACCGGGAGACGCTGGTGTGGGAGAGATCCAGCGTGACGTGCCGGTAGCCGTCGTCGATCGGCGACCAGTCGGGGGCGTAGGCCGAGACCTCCCGGCCCCGGGCGCGCAGCGGGAACATGTTCTCCACCGCGAAGCGGACGTCCGTCTCGCCGGCCATCCGGTGGATGCCGGCGACGAACTCGCGGGCGTAGTCGCGCTGCCACCGGAACGGTGGATGAACGACGACCGTGGGCGCCTCGAGGGTCTCCGCCACCGCCCGCGCGCGCTCGAGTTTCGCCCACGGGTCCGTCCCCCACACCCGCTGCGTCAGCAGCAGGCACGGCGCGTGCACGGCCAGGATGGGGATGCCGTGGTAGTCACGGAGCCGGCGCAGTGCCTGCGGGTCCTGGCTGACCGGGTCCGTCCAGACCATGATCTCGACGCCGTCGTAGCCGAGCCGCGCCGCCATCTCGAAGGCGGTCGCCGTCGACTCCGGGTAGGTGGAGGCCGTGGAGAGTGCCACCAGCCCACCGCCCACCGGCTGGAACCCGGCGGCGGGTGGGCCGGCCGGCGCCCCGAGCCGCGGGGTGACGACCATGCCGGACGGCGACGCCGCCGCCGCCACCGACGGAGGCACCGCTGGCGAAGATGCTGCCGGTGAAGCGCCCGCTGACGGAGATGGCGCTGACGGAGGCGTCGTCGGCGAGGACCCCGCCGGCGGCGGCGCCGGCGCCACCGGCCGCCTCCTGGCACCGCGTTGCTGCACTTCGGCTCCCGTATCAGGATCTCGGCGGCCGAACGGCCGGACGCCTGTTGTGACCGGACCCGTCCCGGACCGGTGAGGAACCGGCCCCGTCATCCAGGCTAGGCCATACCCGGCGTGCCGCCTCCCGGGCCTTTGCTCCGCCAGGAGGCGGAACGCATCGCCGGACAGGCCCGGCGGTGCCGCCCGCGGGCCCGGGCCCGGTAACCGGACCAGCGGCGCGACGGCAGGACCAGCGGTGCGGGACGGGTGTCCGGCGGATGACCGGCCCCGCGCCCACGGCGCTCCCGCGTTCAGAATCGCCGACGACGAGACCACACAGTGACGCAAGTCATCGCTACCGTGCCGGTGGAAGCGAACGCGGGCCGTCCAGTCCCGAGGTCAGCAGGTCGAGCCGGCGCAGGATCACCCCTTCGCGCAGCGCCCAGGGGCAGATCTCCACCTCCTCGAGGTTGAACAGATCCAGCGCCTCGGCCGCCACGACGGCGCCCGCGATCAGCTGGCTGGCCCGCGACGCGGAGACACCCGGCAGCGCCGCGCGCTCGGCAGCCGACATCCGGCACACCCGCGCGGCCACCTCCACGAGGTCCTCCCGGCGCAGGACCCGCCGCACGTACGGCCCGCGGCCGTAGGGCGCGGCGCCGGAGACACGGGCCAGCGAGCGGAAGGTCTTGGACGTCGCCACCGCCCGGGTCGGCTCGCCCACGTGGTACAGCGACCCGACGACCGGCGCGATCTGCGCCCGGACATAGCGGCGCAGCGCGTTGAGCTCCGAACGCTTGGGCGGGTCGTTCTCGCTGAGCCAGTCCCTGGTCAGCCGGCTCGCGCCGAGCGGGAGGGAGGCGACGACCTCGGGGTCCTCGTGCATGCCCGCGCCGATCTCCAGCGAGCCGCCGCCGATGTCGAGCGCGAGCAACCGTCCCGCGCTCCAGCCGAACCACCGGCGCACCGCCAGGAAGGTGAGCCGCGCCTCGGCCTCACCCGGCAGGACGGCGACCTCCAGCCCGGTGTCGGCGCGTACCCGCGTCAGCACCTCGTCCCCGTCCGGGGCGTCCCGGACGGCTGACGTGGCGAAGGCGACCAGGTCGACCACGTGCAGGTCCTGGGCGTGCGCCCGCAGCTGCTGGATGCAGTCGGTCAGCGCCTGTTCACCACGCTCGGCCAGCCGCCCGTCGTCGTCGAGCAGTTCGACCAGACGCAACGGCACCCGCACGCTCGCCGCCGGCTGCGGCTGGCCACCCCGGTGCGCGTCCACCACCAGCAGGTGGACGGTGTTCGACCCGATGTCGATCACACCGAGGCGCATCGGGCCGTGCGGATGACCGGGAGGCGCCGCGACCCGGTTGTCCGCGGCCGGGGCGGTGGGCCGCAGGCCACGCTCCAGCTCACGCAGCGCACCGTCGTCGCCGCTCCGCGGAGCCTGGCCGCCGGTGCCTGCGCGAGCGGTGTCGGCGCGAGCGGTGTCGGCGCGAGCGGTGTCGGCACCAGCCGTGTCGGCACCAGCCGTGCCCGGGCCGATGATGTCCGCGACTGCTTCGTTCACGCCGGTCGCGTCCGCCCCGGGCTCGACAGCGCTGGTCTCACCAGCGGCGAGCTCAACAGCGCCGAGCTCAACAGCGCCGGGCTGGTCGGCGCCGGCCCTGTTAACCGGAACACCTCCGCCCGGTCCCCGGCGCGCCAGCGCCGGTCTCAACCGCACCGCCGGTCACCCGCCCGGATCGCCATCCGACCGATGGCCCCGCGACGGCCCGTCCTACGACCGCTCGTCACCGGACTGGTCACCCCCCTGTGTATGCCGCCGCCGACGCCCCGTGACCGGGAGGCCGCGCGTGGCCTGCCCCGGAATCCGTCCGTCCCGGGCGCCCATCCAACCTAGTGCCGCTTCCGACCACGTCAGCCGGCCAGTGGGGGGCGGGAGCCGGTCAGGGCTCGAACTTGTAACCCAGGCCACGCACCGTCACCAGGTGCCGCGGCGCCCCCGGCTCGGCCTCGATCTTGGTGCGCAGGCGCTTCACGTGGACGTCGAGCGTCTTGGTGTCGCCGACGTAGTCCGACCCCCAGACCCGGTCGATCAGCTGCCCGCGGGTGAGCACCCGGCCCGCGTTGCGCAGGAACATCTCCAGCAGCTCGAACTCCTTGAGCGGCAGCGCGACCTGGCTGCCGTCGACGGTGACGACATGCCGCTCGACGTCCATCCGCACCCGGCCGACCTCCAGGGTGGCGTCGGACACCTCCTCGGTCTCCACCCGGCGGCGCAGGACGGCGCGGATCCGGGCGACGAGCTCGCGGGCCGAGAACGGCTTCGTCACGTAGTCGTCGGCGCCCAGCTCGAGGCCGACCACCTTGTCGATCTCGCTGTCCCGGGCGGTGAGCATGATCACAGGCACGGTCGAGCGGGCGCGCAGCGTGCGACAGACCTCCGTCCCGGACAGGCCGGGGAGCATGAGGTCGAGCAGGATCAGGTCGGCACCGTGCCGGTCGAACTCGGCCAGCGCGCTGGGCCCGTCACCGACGACGGCGACCTCGAACCCCTCACGCTCCAACATGAACGACAACGCATCGGAGAAGGACTCCTCGTCCTCGACCACGAGCAGCCTGGTCACCGTCACGCTCCCTGTACTCCCGCGTCCGCCGGGATCTCCGGGGACGAAATGTTTCACCGCGCGGTGTCACACCGTTTTACGGCCGGTGCCGGGAACAGGGGCCACCGCTGAAAAGCCGGTTGGAATACCGGCTCCGGATCATGCTCCGGGGCCGCCGTGGCCGGTTCCGGAGGAATTCTCGGACGCGACCGGAGCGGCCGCCGCCGGCCGGGTGCGACCAGCTGATTCGTGCACAGTTTCCGCCAGGACCGGGCCCCGCGACGCGGAATCGGCGAGATCGGGTGCATCGACTGGCGGCCGCAACGGAACGACACCGCTCGGCCGCGACGGAGCCGCGCCACCAGGCTCGACCGTGCCGCCGGGCTCGACCGTGCCGCCGGATCTCGCCGCGGGGCCGGCCTTCGCCACCCCGCCGGACTTCCCCGCACGGCCTGTTTCGGAGCGGCCCGCTCCGGACCCGGTCGCCTTGGGATCGTCGGTACCGGAGGGCAGGCGCAGCGTGAACGTCGAGCCCCGACCCTCCGCGCTCCACACGCTCACCGAACCGCCGTGGTTGGTCGCGATGTGCTTCACGATAGCCAGGCCGAGACCAGTTCCCCCGGTCGCCCGGGAACGCGCCGGGTCGGCGCGGTAGAAACGCTCGAAGACCCGTTCCAGGTCCTTCTCGGCGATGCCGATTCCCTCGTCCGCGACTGATATCTCTATCGTTCCGCCGACCTGGCGGACTCCCAGCACGACCCGTGTGCCGCGCGGCGAGTAGCTGATGGCGTTGTCCAGCAGGTTCGCCACGGCGGTGACCAGCTGGTTCTCGTCGCCGCGGACCCGCAGCCCGCCGGCGCCGATGACGGCGACCGAGATCTCCTGCGCCTGCGCGCTGAACCGGTTCCGGTCGACGGCCTCCGCGAGCACCACCGAGACCGGCACCGGGGCCAGGTCGGGCATCGGCTCGGCGCCCTGCAGCCGGGAGAGGTCGATGATCTCCTGGACCAGCCGGGCCAGCCGGGTGGACTCGTGCGTCATCCGCGACGCGAAACGGCGCACGGCCACCGGGTCCTCGCTGGCCTCGCTGACCGCCTCCGCGAGCACGTGCAGCGCCCCGACGGGCGTCTTGAGCTCGTGGCTGACGTTGGCGACGAAATCGCGCCGGACGGCCTCGACCCGCCGCGAGTCGGTGATGTCGTCGAGCAGGACCGAGACGTACCCGCTGTCACCGAGCGGTCGTGCGTATGCCCAGACGGCCAGCGCGGTCTGGTCCGGACGGGCCCTGGTCAGCGGTGGCTCGGGCACCGGCGGCAGGTCCAGTTGACGGTTGCGCTCGGCCGCTGCGGCCCGGCAGGCCTTCACCAGATCCGCCACCTCGCCCACGCTGAGCTCGTCACCGTCGACGACACCCATCCGGCGGGCGGCGGAGTTGACCAGTACGACCACGTCCTCGGCGTTCACCACCACCAGCCCGGAGGGCAGGCCGGCGATCACCTGTCGGACGAGGTGGGCGGGCAGCGCGTGCGGACCGGTGGCGGCCGCCGCCGCGCCGCGGGGGCCGGTGTTCGTCGCACCGCCCCGATCAGCCGAGTCAGGCCGCCGTGCCATCGCCGCGTCCCCTCCACGATGCCGCGACCCGACCGTCGAGGGCACCCGTACCGGCCCTGCAGAGCCAACCCTGACGAAACGCGACGTGACCGGTTGTCATGTCATCGTCCGACCTGTCCCCCACGTGCCGAATGTTAGGCGCCACCAGGTCGTCCGCGCCTTGGCTCGCAATGGTTCACGGCCGATGGTCGCCAGGTGTTCATCCGGCCTATCGTCGATGTTCACCCGACGGCGACGGCTGCGCATCATCGTCTGACGTCAACCCCCGAGGACCACCGAACGACTGTGATCGAATGGTGCTCCGAGCCTCCCCTAGCTGTAAGGAGCCGTCTGTGCGGGACGTCTTCCAGGAAGAACTGGAAAGCATCAACCAATCGCTGATCGAGATGACCAGCATGGTCGCGTCGGCGATGGCACGGGCCACCACCTCGCTCCTGGACGCCGATCTTCAGCTCGCCGAGAACGTGATCAGCGCGGACGAGACCGTCGACCTGCTCCGCAACGAGATCGAGGAGCGGGCCTTCGATGTGATGGCCCGGCAGGCCCCGGTCGCGACCGACCTGCGGATGATGGTGACCACGCTGCGTATCGTCGCCGACCTGGAGCGGATGGGCGACCTCGCCCTGCACGTGGCCAAGGTCGCCCGGCGCCGCTACCCCGGGCGGGCGGTCCCGCCCGAGCTGCACGCCACGATGCTGCAGATGGGCCAGGTCGCGCAGCGCATCGTCGCCAAGGCCGGCTCGGTGATCGCCAGCCGGGACGCCGAGCTCGCCAAGGAGCTGGAGGCCGACGACGACGCGATGGACGGGCTGCACCGTGCCCTGTTCCACGTGCTGATCGAGAAGCCGTGGACCCACGGCATGGAGGCCGCCATCGACATCACCCTGTGCGGCCGCTACTACGAGCGCTATGCCGACCACGCCGTGTCGGTCGCCCGCCGGGTGATCTACCTGGTCACCGGCGAGAAGGCGGGCTGACGACCCGCCCGCCCCGGCTTCTCGCCGCCCGCCCCGCGCCTTCGACGACCCGCCCTCGCGCTCGGCCCCCGCGCTCGGCTGCCAGCTCCCAGCCTTCGGCCACCCGCCCGCACCGCCCGGTGTCCCGCCGCGCCGCGGCCCGTGCCGCCCGCCTGGCGACTACTTCTTCTTGCCCTGAGCCGCGACGGCCGCGGCGGCGGTCTCCGCCGCGGCCGGGTCGAGATAGCCCGAGTCCAGCACCTTGAGATCGTCGTCCAGCTCGTAGCGCAGCGGGATGCCGGTCGGGATGTTCAGGTTCGCGATGTCGGTGTCGGAGATCCCGTCGAGGTGCTTGACCAGCGCCCGCAGCGAGTTCCCGTGCGCCGTGACGAGCACCGTCGCGCCGGAGCGCAGGTCCGGGACGATCGAGTCATACCAGTAGGGCAGCATCCGGACAACGACGTCGCGCAGGCATTCGGTGAGCGGGATCACATCGGGAGCGAGGTCGGCGTACCGCTCGTCGACGCCGCTCGGCTGGCTCGGCTCGATGGGCGGCGGCGGCGTGTCGTAGGAGCGGCGCCAGAGCAGGAACTGCTCGTCGCCGAACTTCGCCAGGGTCTCCGCCTTGTTCAGCCCCTGCAGGCCGCCGTAGTGCCGCTCGTTGAGGCGCCAACTGCGGCGCACCGGCACCCAGGTGCGCCCGGCCGCGTCCAGGGCCAGCCACGCGGTGCGGATGGCCCTGGTGAGCAGCGAGGTGTGCACCACGTCGGGCAGGACCCCCGCCTCCTGGAGCAGCTCCCCGCCGCGCGTGGCCTCCTTGAGGCCCTTCTCGGACAGATCGACGTCCACCCAGCCGGTGAACAGGTTTTCACGGTTCCACGTGCTCTCGCCGTGGCGGAGCAGGACGAGCGTCGGCATAGGTGAATCCTGCCCGCTCGGCCCGGTGCTCGGCCAGTGTCCTCCGCTGGTCCCGTGCACCGCCGGAAACGCAGCGACCCCCGGGTGCTCCGCCCCGCATAGGGCGGGACGGGCCGTCGGGACTAACGACGGCACCCGGGGGTCGGGTGTCTGCCTGGTACTCGCCGGTGCCGGTGCCCGAGGGCCACCCGGCAGGGGGTGAGGACCACGAGACCGGCTAGCGGACAGTCACCTCACGAGTCCTATGTGCATACAAAGCCTGGACCACCTCCCTTCTCGTGTACAGGGAACGCTACGCGCCAGCCGACCGCCGTCGCAAACGGTTTTTTCCACTGGTGCTCCGCGAGGAGCAGGGTGTGGTCCGCCCCGCCGGGATCCGCGCGGCGGGGCCTAGACTTTCTCCATGGCGGCCGAGGTCGACGACTGGCACACACGGCTACGTGCGCGTGGGTACCGCCTGACGCCGCAGCGCCAACTGGTGCTGGAGGCCGTCGCCAGGCTGGGCCACGCCACCCCGGAGGCGATCGTCCACGAGGTCCGGCAGACAGCCAGCGGCGTGAACATCTCCACCGTCTACCGCACCCTCGACCTCCTCGAGGAGCTCGACCTCGTCTCGCACGCGCACCTCTCACACGGCGCGCCGACCTACCACGTCACCGGGGTCGACCCGCACGTGCACCTGGTCTGCGGCGCCTGCGGGGCCATCCTGGAGATCTCGCCCGAGCGGCTCGCGGGCATCGTCGGCGAGCTGCGCGCGGAGCTGGGCTTCACCGTCGACATGGAGCACCTCACACTGGCGGGCCGGTGCGCGGAGTGCACAGCGGCCGGAAGGCGTTAGACCTGGCATGAGCACCGACACGCAGGCCCTCCGGCCGGCCCCGGCCCCGTCTCCGCTGCTCGCGCGGCCCGGAGCGGTCGCGGCCCCCGAGCCGGACGCGACGGTCGCGGCCCACTACGGCGATCCGCTGCGCGAGCAGCGCCGGGCAGTCACCACCGCGGTGCTGGTCGACCGCTCCAACCGCGGCGTGCTGCGCGTCACCGGTCCGGAGCGGCTCACCTGGCTGCACAGTCTGACCTCGCAGCACCTGTCGCAGCTGGCCCCGGGGCGAGGCACCGAGGCACTGGTGCTCTCCCCGCACGGCCACATCGAGCACCATCTGGTGCTCGCCGACGACGGCACCGCCACCTGGATCGACGTCGAGCCCGGGAGCGCGCCGCGGCTGCTGTCCTTCCTGGAGTCGATGCGGTTCATGCTCCGGGTCGAGCCGGCTGACGCCACGGCCGAGACGGCCGTCCTGTCGCTGCTCGGCCCGAACGCGGATGACGTCGCCCGGGCCGTGCTCGGGCCGTCGGCCGTCCCCGGCGAGGCAGGCGGCGGTCCTGCCGCGGGCACTGCCGCCGCGGGCTCCCCCACCGCGGCCGGTGCCGTGACCACCGGCCCGTACCCGGTCACCCGTGCGGCGGCCGCGACCGACCCGACCGCCACCGGCGCGGCCGTGGGCGGCCTGGCCCCCCTGATCCGCCGGATGCCCTACGGGCTGGACCTGCTGGTCGCACGCGCGGATCTCGCCACGATCGCCGACCAGCTGGTGGGCGCCGGAGCCACCCCGGCCGGCCTGAGTGCGTTCGAGGCGCTGCGGATCGCCGCGCGCCGGCCGCGCCTGGGCCGGGAGACCGACCACCGCACCATCCCGCACGAGGTGGGCTGGCTGCCGGCCGCCGTACACCTGGACAAGGGGTGCTACCGCGGCCAGGAGACCGTCGCCCGGGTGCACAACCTGGGTCGCCCGCCTCGGCGCATGGTGCTGCTGCACCTGGACGGCGCCGTCGCGGCTCCGGGTACCCCGGTCACCGCGGGCGGTCGCGCGGTCGGCTTCGTCGGGGCGTCCGAGATGCATCACGAGCTGGGCCCGATCGCGCTGGCCGTGGTGAAGCGCTCGCTTCCGGCGGACGCGGTGCTCGTCGTCACCGACCCCGACGGCGCCCAGGTGGCGGCGACGATCGACCCCGAGGCCGGCCCGGAGCAGCCGACCCGTCCCGCGGGGCGCCTGCTGCACCCGCACACCGGAGACACCGGAGGCTGACCGGCGGCGGAGGCTGACCGGCGGCCACCGCCCGCCTGTCCGGCGGCCGCCGGGATGACCGGCGGGCCGCCGGTCACTCAGGCCGTGCGGGCCAGTATCTGGTCGAGCTCACGCGCGGCCGGGTCCGCCGAGTGCCGGCGCAGCCGCCGCCGGACCTCGTCGGCACGCCGGCTGTTCCGCTTCGACCGGGTCGCCTCCAGCATCGGCAGGGCCTCCTTCGCCAGCGAGCACCCACCGTCGAGGTTGCCCAGGTCAATCTGGACGGCGGCCCGCCGCAACAGGTAGGTCGCGCGGTCCCGGGTGCGCTCGTGCGGGTGGATGGCCAGCGAGCCCTCGAGCCAGCGATCGGCGTGCACGAGGTGGCCGAGGTCGATGTAGCAGCTGCCGACCTGCGCCTGGTACTCGGCGTCGTCGAAGTAGGCCGACCAGGCCGGGTCCTCCGCGCGTGCCTCGACGAACGCCGCCTCGGCGCAGGCCAGCGCCTGGGCGCAGGCGCTGGCCTCGCCCAGCGCGGCGTGCGCGCGGGCCCGGCGCATCTGCAGCATCGCCGCGACCCGGCCGGTCGCCCGCCGCGCGCTGGCGACCGCGGCCTCCGCCAGGTCGACCGCCTCACGCGGCCGGGCGAAGTCCACGCACTGCAGCGACATGTTCTTCAGGACGTTCGCGCCGAGCATCCGGTCCCCCGCGGCGTGCGCGGCGTGCAGCGCGGTCACCCAGTACCGCTGCGCCGCGGTCTGGAAGCCGGCGTCGAAGGAGACCCAGCCGGCGAACCGGGCGAGCTCGGCCGCGACCAGGTGCAGGTGCCGGCCGATCGCCTCGGTGTAGGAGCCGCGGGCGAGCAGGTCGGCGACCACGCCGAGCTCGGCGTCCACCAGCCGCCGCACGCTCTCCCCGCCGAGACGCTCGTCCATCACCCGCAGGCCGGGGATGTTGTGCTCGATCCGGTTGACGATCTGCTCGTCCACCTGGCCGCCGGCGAGCGCGGCCTGCAGCCGGGCCGGCTCCAGGCCGAGCCACTCCGACGACAGCGACGCGACACCGGGCCCGGTGATGGTCAGGAAGCCGCGGCGGTCGGTCAGCGCGTCCTCGACGACGTCCATGAGCGAGGTGACGCTGCCCGAGGCCGTCCACGGGTACTCCGTGCGCACGGCGTCACCGGTCGGCAGCCAGGACGGCCACGGGTGGGACTCCAGCCGGTCGGTCGGGACCCCGAGCTCGGCGGCGAGCGCCAGCTGGGAGACACGGTCGGGCACGACCCCGCGGTGCTCCCAGCGCCAGACCTTCTGCCGCTCGGCGGCCATGTTCGCGACCCCGAGATCTCGGGCCCGACGCGCGACGACGCGTGCCAGCCGTTGGTAGGACCACCCACGCTGAGCGCGGACGAAGGCGAGGGGATGGGTGCAGGCGTGGGCATTGTCCGTCAGCATCGACGTCTCTCCTCTAGTCGCTGACACAGTCGCTTGCGTGACCAGCTAGCAACGCTATGTCGCGACATCTTCGTGTCCCAGGGCGATGGAGAGTGCGTTGTGAGCGAAGAGGTAACGCACGGACCACTTCAGCGACGCAATTGCACGGTTCGCTCGCCAAAGCGCGTGCGACGATGCCCGCATCGTCCCGTAGGCGCCAGATGCGGCACAGGGCCGGACAAGTCCACCCGCACTCCGCCCGCCTCGCGGACGGGCACTCGCGCCCGAGGCCGGCCGAGGCGGCCCCGCCGCCGGCACCCGCGCGAGGGCTGCCGGCCGGGGCCACGGGGATGATCCGCTTTAGACACAGGTCGGAGCACAGCCGCCTTTGCCCCAGAATGAGCATCAGCCATCCGACAGGCGCCGGCCAGGGTCTAAGGTCCGAACTCTCCATGGTCCGGACTTGGGGGCCTCAGGACACCCACGAAACGACAAAGGACCTCCGGAGGAACACTCCGGAGGTCCTGAGGTGCAGGTCAGCGGTGGTGGTCAGGACGGCTGGCGCGCCGGGGGGATCGGCAGCGACCGGCCGTCCGGGCCGAAACAGAGCAGTGCCGAGGCCGGCGCGGTCACCGTGACCGGCTCGTCGGGCGCGACCCGCACCTGGGCCGCCACCCGCACCCCGAGCGTTCCGGCCGCCGATCGCACATAGACGGTGCGCTCCGCACCGAGCCGCTCGGCGACAACGACGTGCCCCTTCACCCGGAACCCGTCACCCACGCCCGTCCCGGCGGCCGTGCCGACACCGACACCGGCGCGGGCGCCGATCCCGCCGCCGGACGGCGAGCGGGTGCCGGACGCGGCCGCGGCGGAGTCGCCGAGCCTCAGGTGCTCGGGCCGCACCCCGACGGCGACCGCGGCGGCGGGTGCCGGCGCGGAGAAGCCCGGTCCGCGCAGGATGCCGTCCGCCCAGGTGCCCTCGAAGACATTCATCGGCGGGCTGCCGACGAACGTCGCGACGAACCGGGTGGCCGGCAGGTCGTAGATCTCGTCCGGGGTGCCGATCTGCTCGACGGCGCCCCGGTTCATCACCGCCACCCGGTCGCCCACCGCCATCGCCTCGGCCTGGTCGTGGGTGACGAACACGGCGGTGGTGCCCAGTTGGCGCAGCAGGCCGACGATCTCCACCCGCAGCTCCACCCGCAGCTTCGCGTCCAGCCCGGACATCGGCTCGTCCAGCAGGACGACGCGGGCCCGGGTGGCCAGCGCGCGCCCGATCGCCACCCGCTGGCGCTGCCCGCCCGACATCTGGGCGGGGCGCCGCCGGGCGAGGTCGGCGATGCCGAGCATCCGCAGCGTCTCGGCGGCGCGCTCCCGGGCCGCCGCCTTGGACATCCCGCGCCCGTAGCGCAGGGCCAGCACGAGATTGTCCGTCGCGGACAGGTGCGGGTAGAGGGCGAAGTGCTGGAAGACCATCGAGACGTCACGCCGGTGCGGCGGGACGCCGAGCTGGCTGTCGCCGTCGAAACGCAGGTCACCCGAGGTCGGCGCGTCCAGCCCGGCGAGGATGCGCAGCAGCGTCGACTTGCCCGACCCGGACGGGCCGAGCAGGGCGACGATCTCACCGGCCTCGATCGCCAGGTCGACCCCGGCGAGGGCGTGCACGGAGCCGAAGTCCCGGCCGATGCCCACCGCCTCGATCCGGGCCCCCGAGGTGGCGGTGACCGGGCTCGCCGGCACCGGGTTCGCCGTCACCGGGTCAGGGTCTCGGCCTCGGCCTGCGCCGCGGCGAGGGTCTTGTCGACGTCCGCCCCGGTCATGATGCGCACGACCTGGTCGGACAGGGCCGGCGGGAGCTCCCCGCCGCGCGCGCCGCCCCACGACGGCGGCGCGACCAGCGACGGGATGAGGTCGTTGAACGGCAGCAGCTGCGGGTACTGGCGGTAGAACGGCTCCAGCCGGGTCAGCGCCTCGGTGTCCACGGGCAGGTAGCTCAGCGACTCGGTGCTCGCCGCCACGACGTCGGGGGCCAGCAGCGACACGACCAGCTCGGTAGCCATCTCCTTCTGGCACTGGTCGGTGGACAGCACGGTCAGCGCGTTGCCGCCCGCGACCGGCGCCTGCTTTCCGCCCGGCAGCGTCGGGAACGGCACCGCGCCGGCCCGGAAGCCCTGCGCCCCCTGGTCCTGGATGAACTTCAGGCCGCCCGCGAGGGCCGCGACCGTCACCATCGTCATCGCGGTCTGCTTGCGGATACCGAACCGCAGCAGGCCCTGGTTGGTCGGGTCGTCGGACTGCGGCCCGTACGTCCCGACCTTCGCCAGGAACCGGGCGGCCTCGAGCGCCTGCGGGCTGTTCAGCCGCGGCCGGCCCGCCTCGTCCTGGATCGGCGCGCCCTTCGAGCTGGCGAGGGTGTTCAGCGCCCACTGCCCGAACTGCTGACCGGTCGGGATGTCGATCGGCTGGACGTCCTGCCCGGACGCCTTGATCTTGTCGGCCGCGGCGATCACACCGTCCGTGGTGGTCAGCGTCTTCGGGTCGACCCCGGCCTTCTCGAGGATGTCGAGGTTGTAGACCAGCGTCAGCGTCGAGACCTGCTGGGGGATGCCGACCTGGCGGCCGCCGACCTGGCCGAGCGGGACCATCCGCTGGTCGTAGGAGGCCCGCAGCAGCCGCGGGGAGAGTTCCTGCGCGCCGAGCTGGTCGGCGAAGACCGGCAGCACGTCGAAGCCGGCGACCGCGACGTCGACCTGCTGGTGGGCTGAGCGGTCCGCGCTGAGCTGCTGCACCAGCGCCACATAGTTGGGCGCGGTGGCGACGATCTCGACCGTGAGGCCGGGATGCGTCTTCTCCATGTACGCCTTGCCGGACTTCGCCACGTCGTTCAGGTTCCCCACGGCGTACATCCGCAGCGTCTTCACCTGGGCGGCGCACTGCGGGGACGCCTTCGCGCCCTCGACGTCGTCCACGCCGGCGGCCGCGGTGCGCGCGGTCGGGCGCAGGCCCTCCCCCGGGCTGGCCGGCGTCGAGCCGCCTCCGCCACAGGCCGCCAGCGGGAACAGCGCCGCCACCACGGCGAGCGGCACCGCGCGTCGGAATCGGGTCACGGATCTTCCTCTCGGGAGGCTCGCCCGTTCGGCGGTCACGCCGCGAGCCCGGTTCCGGTGATGCCGGCCGTCAACCGGCGCTGGGCGACAACGAACACGACGAGGGTGGGCAGGCTGATGATCAGCGAGCCCGCGGCGAGCTGGGTGAAGTCGGGGAACGCGGAAGTTCTGGTGGCGAGCCCGGCGAGCGCGAGCGGGGGTGTCGCGATGTCGGGCGAGCGGGCGACGAGCAGCGGCCACAGGTACTCGTTGAACGAGAGCAGGAAGCTGAAGACGCTGACCGTGGCGATCGCGGGCATGCTCAGCGGGACGACGACGGTGCGCAGGGTGCGCAGCGTCCCCAGGCCGTCCATCCGCGCGGCCTCGAGCACCGACACCGGGATCGTCGACATGTACTGACGGAGCAGGAAGATCGCGGCGGCCTGCGTCATGAACGGCAGCACCAGGCCCACCCGGGTGTCGGCGAACCCGAGCGCCGAGATCGTGACGTAGTTCGGCACGGCGGTCACCTGCGGCGGGACGAGCAGGGTGGCCAGCACGACGCCGAACAGCAGCCCGCGCCCCCGGAAGGGCACCCAGGCGAACGCGTACGCCGCCGGGATCCCGGTGAGCAGTTGCAGCGCCAGGACGGCGAGGCTCACGCCGATCCCGGTCAGCAGCGCGGGGCCTAGATCACCCGCCTGCCAGGCGTTCTCGAACGCCCCGAAGCCCACCGAGGACGGGATCGGGTTCGCCGAGAGCCGCAGGGCGTTCTGCGGCGGGCCGACCGCGGTGCGCAGCATCCAGACGAACGGGAGGAGCGCGGCGGTGATACCGACCGCGAGGAACCCGAACCGGCCCGCCGCCGACAGCGACGACCAGAACGGCACGGCGCGCCGCCCGGCGCCTGCCGAACGCTTCGAACCGGGCGCCCGGCCGGCACCGGCGCGGTGCCGCGGGCTCGCCGCCTCGCTGGTCATGACCGGCCTCCTTCGGCGACGGGATCCTCGGCGCCCATGCCGTCGAGCTGCCTGGCCATCCGGACGCGCCGGCCCAGCAGCGCTCCCGCCGCGCCGACGAGCACCACCGCGACCAGCAGCAACAGGGCGATCATGGATGCGTAGCCGATCCGGAACGAACCCGTGAAACCGACCTTGTAGATGTAGTAGATGATCGTCGTGCTGGAGTCCAGGGGCCCGCCCTCGGTGAGCACCGCGACCGTCTCGAACGTCTGCAACGTCAGGACGGTGACGAACACCCCCAGGAACACCGTCGTCGGGGCCAGCAGCGGCAGCGTGACGTGGCGCAGCCGGGCGAGCCCGCGGACGCCGTCCACGTCGGCCGCCTCGTACACCGAGCGCGGAATCGCGGTCAGGCCGGCCAGATAGACCACGAAGACGAAACTGGTCAGCCGCCAGCCACCGACCAGCGCGACGACCGGGAGAGCGGTGGCGCGGTCACCGAGCCAGTTCACCGGATCGATGCCGACGAATCCGACGAGAGTGTTGGCCAGCCCGTCGGGGCTGCTGTCGAAGATGTACTGGAAGACCACAGCCATCGCCACGATGTTCGCACTCGCCGGCAGGAACAACGCGAATCGGACGGCCGCCCGGCCGCGGGTCACCCGTTCGGCCGCGAGCGCCAGCAACAGGCCGAACAGAACGGACGGAATGACCGTCAACAGGCAGTAGACCAGCGTGTTGCGGACGGCCTGGCCGAGATCGGGGTCCGCCAGTGCCTCGCGCAGGTTCGCCGTCCCCACCCAGTGGAAGTCCGGGCCGGTGAGGTTCTTGTCGGTGCCGGCGACGAAGGCCGACACGATCGCCGGGCCGATGACGAACACACACAGCCCGACAAAGGCGGGCGTCAACAGCGCGGCCGCCCGCCAGCCGTCCCGCCCGGCTCTGGTCCCCTGCGCCACGGTTACGCATCTTGGCCCGACGGCGACCGGTCCGCACACACCGGGGGGCGGGAAAAGATGAACGCCCGACGTCTTTTACGGCCAGCGCCTGATGACACACCGAACAGAGCCGCGCCATGGTGACGACGCTCGCGCCGCGCGGCCACACCGCCAGGCACCCGCGACAGCGACATCCTGGTCGTATCCCGGTGACGTCCCCGGCGGCGTCCCGGCGGCGTCCCGGCGGCCGACGCGCACCGACACGCCCGGGGGCGACACCGGTTGCGGGCAGGTTCGGCGAACCTCCTTCTTCATTCGATAGCCGCCAGCGGTCCCCTTCCGGCCGGATGCCTGCAACAATGACAGGCATCTTGATGTCGATCTTCGGGAACGCGATGAGTGACCGCAGCGACGGCGACCGCGATGACAGCGGACGCCACGGCACCGGACCTGGTGGGCCCGCCCACCACCATGACGGGGACGGACCTTCCGGCGGGCGGGACGAACTCGGCGACGACTGGGGCCGGGTGGATGCCGACGGCACCGTGTACCTGCGCACCGCCGACGGCGAGCGCGCGGTCGGCTCGTGGCGCGCGGGCAGCCCTGAGGAGGGCCTGGCCCACTTCCGCCGCCGCTACGACGACCTCCTCGCCGAGGTGGTGTTGCTGGAGCGGCGGCTGACGGTGAGTGGCGTCGACCCCGGCGGCATCGCCGGCAGCGCCCGCCGGCTGCGGGAGGGGCTGGCCCAGGCCTCGGTCGTCGGCGACGTCGACGCCCTGGCCGCGCGGCTCGACGCCGTCCTGGCGGCCACGGACACCCGCCGCACGGAGCTCGCCGCCGAGCGGGCCCGCCGGGTCGCCGCCGCGGTCACCGCCAAGGAGGAGCTGGTCACCGAGGCCGAACAGCTCGCCCGCAGCTCCGAGTGGAAGGTGACGAGCGAGCGTTTCCGGACCATCGGCGACGATTTCCGCGCGATCACCGGTGTCGACAAGCGGACCGACTCGGCGCTGTGGCGGCGGATCGCCGCGGCCCGCGACGAGTTCACCCGCCGCCGCACCTCGCACTTCGCCGCGCTCGACACCCAGCGCACGCGCTCACGCGAGCGCAAGGAGGCGATCATCGCCGAGGCCGCCGCGCTGTCGGACTCGACGGACTGGGGCCCGACGACCGCGCGGTACCGCGCGCTGATGGTCGAGTGGAAGGCGGCCGGCCGGGCCGCCAAGGACGTCGACGACGAGCTGTGGGCCCGGTTCCGGGCCGCGCAGGACGGCTTCTTCAGCCGGCGCAACGCCGTGAACGCCGAGCGCGACGCGGAGCAGATCGCCAACCAGGCCCGCAAGGAGGAGCTGCTCGTCGAGGCCGCCGCGCTCGATCCCGTCGACGTCGAGCGGTCGCTGCGCCGGTACCGCGAGATCCAGGAGCGCTGGGACGCGATCGGCCGGGTGCCCCGCGAGGCGGTCGGCAGCCTGGAACGCCAGCTCAACGCCATCGGGGACAAGCTGCGCGATGCCTCCGACGCCCGTTGGGACCGTCGCGACATCGCCGAGTCCCCGTTCCTGACGAAGCTGCGCGAGTCGGTGGCGAAGCTCGAGGCGAAGCTGGAGCGCGCCCGCGCCGCCGGCCGGGCCCGCGAGATCACCGAGACCGAGAACGCCCTCGCGACCCAGCGCGCCTGGCTGGCGCAGGCCGAGAAGGGAAGCTGACCGCGGTGCGCCGAATGGCCCAACTGCGCTAACTGCCCGCTTGCCACAGCTAGCATCAGCCCGTATCGTCGACCTCCTCTTGACCGGTTGTTCCTGTGGAGGTCGACGACGGCGGTGGCGGCTATCCATGTGCGGGATGTCGGCGACTTCATCCGCGAGCAGCGGCGCGGCGCGCAGATCTCACTGCGCCAGCTCGCCCGCCAGGCGGGGGTGAGCAATCCCTACCTCAGCCAGATCGAGCGCGGCCTGCGCCGGCCCTCGGCCGAGATCCTGCAGCAGATCGCGAAGGCCCTGCGCATCTCGGCGGAGGTCCTCTACGTGCAGGCCGGCATCCTCGAGGAACGCGAGGGCGGCGAGGACCTGCTGGCCGCCGTCCACGCCGACGAGACGCTGACCGAACGCCAGAAGCAGGTCATCGTCGACATCTACGACGCGTTCCGCCGGGAGAACGCGCTCGCCGGGCTGACCCCCGGCGCGCGGGGCCCGGCCGCGGCAGAGGCCGGCGACACCGAAGCCGACGTCGAGGCCGGCACCGCGACCGACGCTCTGACCGACACCGAGCCCGGCTCCGCGGCACCCGCGCCGCGCTCGGCGGCATCCCCGTCGGGCACGGACCGCGCGGCCTCTGCCGCCGAGCATGGCGAGACCACCCCGGGCGGGAAAGCCCCGGGCGAGGCCGGGCCGGGGCCCGCCGGGCGGACCAGGCCCGCGACGACCCGGCGCAAGACCGCCGCCACGGCGGGCGAGCCGACGTCCACGACGCGGCGCGCGGCGACCCGCAAGGCGGGGGACGGCCGGCGAGGCCCGCGTAGCAGCAGTACGAGGAGCGCCCCGGTGGCACCGGAGGACGGTGCCGGCGAGGCCACCACGAGCCGGACCCCGCCCGCGGGGCCGTCAAACACCTGACCCAACACCATCACAACCAGCGGAGATCGCTAGGAGATCACATGGCTACCGCCCGCACCGGCACGAAGACGAAGAGCGACACGCCCGCGGCAACCTCCGATGTTCGCAAGCCCCTGTACGCGTCGGTCGGCGCCGCCGATCTCGCGGTCGAGAAGCTCCGGACGCTTCCCACGGCCTACGGGACAGAGGTCCGGCGCATCTCGGACCGGGTCAGCCAGATCCCGGCCCAGGCGGCCAAGGTGCCCGTCCAGGTCGGCTCGGCCGTCCTCGCGCTTCCGGTGACCGTCGGGTCGCAGATTTCCGACCTGCAGGGCCGGGCGACCCAGCTCTACAACTCCTTCGCCAGCCGGGGCGAGAAGCGCGTCGCCGGCATCCGGCGCAGCCCCGCGACGGAGGAGGCGGTGAAGCAGACGAAGACGGCCGTCAGCCAGACGCGGGCCGCGCGCACCTCCACCCGCCGGGCGGCCACCGCCACGGGCCGCGCCGTCAGCGACGCCGCGACACCGAACTGAAAACAGCAGAACAAAAAATCAACACCACAGCTGCGCGCACCACGAACCCCAGACCCTGATTGCTGACGGTTCGTGGTGCGCGTGTTGTATTAAGGGCATGCGTTATCGCCCCCTGGGATCTTCGGGCCTGATGGTCTCCGTCGTCGGGCTGGGATGCAACAACTTCGGGTCCAGGGTCGACCTGACCGGTACGCGTGCCGTCGTCGAGGCCGCCCTTGACTCCGGGATCAACTTCTTCGACACCGCCGACACCTACGGGAACAAGGGCGGCTCGGAGACCCTGCTGGGGCACGTGCTCCGGGGCCGGCGCGACGACGTCGTCCTCGCCACCAAGGTCGGCAACGACATGGGCGGCATGTACGGCCAGGACTTCAACGCACGCGCCTCCCGCCGCTACATCCGCAAGGCGGTCGAGGGGTCGCTGAGCCGGCTGCAGACCGACTACATCGACCTGTACCAGCTCCACAACCTGGACGCCTTCACTCCCATCGAGGAGACGCTGGAGGCGCTCGGCGAGCTCGTCCAGGAGGGCAAGGTCCGCTACGTCGGGTCGTGCAACCTGGACGCCTGGCAGGTGTCCGACGCCGAGTGGACGGCACGGGCGTCCGGCACCACCCGGTTCATCTCGGCCCAGAACCACTACAACCTGCTCGTCCGGGACGTCGAGGCCGAGCTGGTGCCGGCCGCCCTCAAGTACGGGATCGGGGTCATCCCCTACTTCCCGTTGGAGAACGGCGTCCTGAGCGGCAAGTACCTGCGCGACGAGGCGCCGCCGGCCGGCACCCGGATGGCGGGCCGTCAGGACGAGCTCACCGACGACCTGTTCGATCGGGTGGAGACCCTGGAGACCTTCGCCAGGGAGCGGGACCGCTCCCTGCTGGACGTGGCGATCGGCGGCCTCGCCGCCCAGCCCGCGGTCGCCTCCGTGATCGCCGGTGCGACGAGCGCGGCGCAGGTCCGGGCGAACGCCGCGGCCGGCCAGTGGCAGCCCCGAGCGGACGACCTCGCCGTCCTCGACAAGATCGCTCCCACCCGCCGCCCGGGGGCCTGACACCTCGGGCCCGCTCGACGGCCCGGATCGGGAGCCTGACTCCTCAGCCGGGCTCGGAGCCCTGGCGCCTCAGGCCGGGCTCGACTGAAAGCGCAGGGCGCGGGCCAGGGCCTCCTCCCGCTCCCGGGGCAGCGAGGTTTTGATCACCATCGGATGGTGCTCGCGCAGCGCCGCGATCGCCGCCGGCCGGGACTCGCGGACCAGCGCGAACACCGCCGCACGGCCGGGCTGCAGATGGCCGGCGATGCGCCGGATCATGCCAGTGTCCATCGCCTGGGCCATCAGGAGCCGGCCAGCGAGCGCCCCACCGCCGGCGCCGATCGCCAGGCCCACGACCGGGGCCAGGAAGACGGCACCGACGGTGGCCCCGCACGCCGCGCCGCCCACCGCCGCTGATCTGATCCGCCGTGCCCCGTGCCGCACGTGCACCGCACCGCTGTCCTCGCGCCACGCGACCGCCCGGTCAGCCAGGTCGACCAGCCCCTGCCGGGACAGCCGCCGACCCAGCTCCCAGACCTGCTCGGCCTGGCGCCTGCTGTCGAACCCGAGTACGACCAACTCCGCCACGCCTCCATCGCATCGCAGGCCGTTGACGTCTGGCAAACGGACATTCCCGCGAGGGGCCCACTCTGGTCTCGGTACTGTGTCCGCATGGTCACGGTGAGGCTAGTTCAGGGCGACATCACCACCCAGGCCGTGGACGCGATCGTCAACGCCGCCAAATCGTCGCTGCTCGGGGGCGGCGGCGTCGACGGGGCGGTCCACGCCGCCGGCGGACCCGACATCCTGGCCGCCTGCCGCCGTCTTCGGGCCGGTGCCCTGCCCGGCGGGCTACCCGTCGGCGAGGCCGTCGCGACCACCGCCGGCCGGCTCGCCGCGAAGCACGTCATCCACACCGTCGGGCCGGTCCACACCCCCCACGAGGACCGGTCCCACCTGCTCCGGTCGTGCTACGCGCGTTCCCTGGCCGTCGCGGACGAGATCGAGGCCCGGACCCTCGCGCTGCCCGCGGTGAGCGCGGGGGCCTACGGCTGGCCGGCCCGCGACGCCGCCGACATCGCCGTGACCACCGTGCTCACCACCCCCAGCTCGGTCACCGAGGCCCGCTTCGTCCTGTTCGACCAGGCCATGCTGCGGATCTTCACCGAAGCCCTCGAGAACGCCACGACCGGCTGAAGCGCCTCAGGACGTCCGCGGCGGGCGGGGTGGCCAGGCGACGGTGAGCTCGCCGAGGCGCCACCGGCGCGGGCCGTCCAGCACCGACCAGCCGTCCCGCCGCAGCAGCTCGACGGCGCCGATCCAGCGCTGACGTGGCCCGAACGGACCACGCGGAGCCGCCCGCTCCCAGGCCAGATCCAACGCCGTGAGCAGGTCATGGACGTCCTCACCGGGCACGTTGCGCGCGATCAGCGCCTTCGGCAGCCGCGGCGCCAGGTCGGACGGGCGGGCCAGACTCGGCAGGTGCGCCGACAGGGTCAGCGTCCGGGGCACCCCGCCGGGCGGGACCGCGAACCAGCACGCCCGCCGGCCGATCTCGTCGCAGGTCCCCTCGACCAGCAGCCCGCCGTCCTGCAGCCGACCGGCCATCGCCGCCCACGCCGCGCCGACCGCCTCCTCGTCGTACTGGCGCAGCACGTTCATCGCCCGCACCACCACCGGGCGCAGTCCGGCGAGCTCGAAGCCGCCGCGCGCGAACGCCAGCCCCGGCGGACGGGCCGCCGGCGCCGCCGCGGCCACCCGCCCCTGGTCCAGCTCGAGCCCGACCACCCGCAGGTGGGGCCGCACCGGCCGCAGCCGGTCGTACATCTCGACGGTGGTGACCGGCGACGACCCGAACCCGAGGTCGACCACGAGCGGGTCCTCGGCGGCGCGCAACGCCGACCAGGCCGCCGAGGTCAGCCACCGGTCGACGCGGCGCAGCCGGTTCGGCGCCGTCGTGCCCCGGGTGGGCAGTCCGAGCGCCCGCGCCCGCCCCGCCGCCAGCCTCGGCGGCCGCCGCGCGACTGTCACACCCCTCACACCCCCCATCGGAGAACTCGACCACGAAGCACGCTGTTGTACACGGTCGCCGTCATGCCGGGTCGCACTGGCACAGCGTCGCTGTGGTGCAGCGTCGCACTGGCACAGCGTCGCCGTGGCGCGGAGTCGGTCGGATGGCGACGACCTGGTCCGGGCACATACAAGCTCGTACCGAGTGTGCCGGGCGGGCATAGGACGGCCACCGCCCGGTGTTGAACCGCTTTGGCGCCGGTCGTCGGGTAGATCTGCCTGTGGAGGTGGTTGGTGCATCTGGTCGGAGGCGCGCCGCCGGAACATCCCGAACCAGCCCGGCCGAAGCCAGCCTCGCGGGTCGCGATGCTGTCGATGCACACGTCGCCCCTGGAGCAGCCCGGCACCGGCGACGCGGGCGGGATGAACGTCTACGTCATCGAGCTCGCCCGGCAGCTGGCCGTGCTCGGCACCGAGGTGGAGGTCTTCACCCGGGCCGTGAGCAGCCGGCTCCCACCCGCCCTGGAGATCGCCCCCGGGGTCATCGTCCGGCATGTGCCCGCCGGCCCGTTCGAGGACATCGGCCGCGAGGAGCTGCCCGCCTGGCTGTGCGCCTTCACGGCGGACGTCCTGCGCACCGAGGCCGGCCACGCAGCGGGCTGGTTCGACGTCGTCCACTCGCACTACTGGCTGTCCGGGCAGGTCGGGCTGTCGGCCGCCCGCCGGTGGGGCGTGCCTCTGGTGCACACGGCCCACACCCTGGCGCGGGTCAAGAACGCCTCCCTCGCCGACGGCGACCGCCCCGAGCCGGAACCGCGCGTCCAGGGCGAGCAGGAGATCATCAAGGCGGCGACGCGGCTCATCGCGTCGACCGACACCGAGCGCCGCCACCTCACCCAGCTCTACGGCGCGGCGCCGGGCAAGGTGGACGTGGTCGCCCCCGGTGTCGACCTCGACGTCTTCCGCCCCGGCGACCCCCGGGCCGCCCGCGAGCGGGTCGGCCTCGACCCCGACACCCAGCTCCTCCTCTTCGTCGGACGCATCCAGCCGCTCAAGGCACCGGACGTCCTGCTCGCCGCCGCGGCCGAACTCATCCACCGCGACCCCGACCGCCGCGGACAGCTGGCGGTCGTCGTCGTCGGCGGCCCGAGCGGCTCCGGGCTCGAACGCCCGGACTCTCTGGTCAAGCTCGCCGCCGAACTCGGCATCACCGACATCGTCCGTTTCCAGCCGCCGGTACCCCAGGAGCAGCTCGCCCACTGGTACCGCGCGGCGACGGCGGTCGTCGTCCCCAGCCACAGCGAGAGCTTCGGCCTGGTCGCGGTCGAGGCCCAGGCCTGCGGCACCCCCGTGGTGGCCGCCTCCGTCGGCGGCCTGCGCACCGCCGTCGCCCACGGGACGTCCGGAGTCCTCGTCCACGGCTGGGAGCCCGCCGACTACGCCGACGCCCTGGAACGCATCCTCACCGAGGAACGCTGGCGCCGGCACCTGTCGACAGGCGCCCGACTGCGCGCCGCGAGCTTCGGCTGGACAGCGACCGCGAAGGGCGTCCTCGCGAGCTACCAGGCGGCGATCTCACCAGCGGCCGTCGCCGTCTGACCCGCCCCGGCGAGCCGGTCACCGCCGACCCGCTCGGCGGACCAGCCACTCGGGCGTACCCTCCGTCGCCGAGTCGGCTAGCGTCGCCGACGGCGGGTTCGGCCGGGCTCGGCGTCACCGCGCCCGCCCGGCTTGACCGGCACCACGAACGGGGAGGTCCCTGCGCATGACGGCACCCATCGACGGCGCGGAACGCGAACGGCTCGACAAGCTGATCAGTACCGCCCTGGACGACCTCGGCGTGGCCTACGAGCACCCCGACACCGGCGCCTTCCTGGTCACGCTCGAAGGCGAGCACAAGCTGCGCACCATGACCTGGCTCGTGGTCCAGGACCACACGCTGCTCGTCGAGGCGTTCTTCATGCGCGCGCCCGCCGAGAACGCCGCCGGTACCTACGGCTTCCTGCTCAGCCGGAACGCCCGCACCTACGGCGTGCACTTCTCGATCGACCGCGTCGGCGACATCTTCCTGACCGGCCAGGTCCCGCTGACCGCGGTCACCGCCGAGGAGGTCGACCGCCTCCTCGGCTGCGTCGGCTCCTACGCCGACGACAACTTCGACCCGGCCATCGCGCTCGGCTTCGCCGGCGCCATCGAGCGCGAACGCGCCTGGCGCGCCAGGCTGGCCGCCGACGCCGGCACCGCCCCCCGCCCCACCTGACGCCCCAGCCGCCGGCCGACAGCCCCGACCGGCCGGTAACCCGGCCGGTGCCGGATCAGGACGGTGAGCGGTGCAGGCGGGCGGAGAGGTGGGACTGCAGCGGCTTGCCGCCGGCCTCCATGTCGATCGCGTACGCCAGGTCACCGCCCTCGACCAGGCCGTACAGCCGGACCGACCGGGTGACCTCCCGGGCGGTGGCCGTCCTGATCAGGACGTTCGAGTCGAGATCGATCCTGGTTCCGGTGACCGTCCCGACGTAGATCTCGGCGATGCCGAAGGGGTGGGCGAGCATCACCTCGACGACCGGGCTCCCGTTCACCTTCCCGTCGGGGCCGGGCTCGGTGGCCGGTGGCTGGACCCGCCAGAAGCCGGTCTCGGTGGCCAGCGGGCTGCCGGGCTCGCGGCCGTCCCGCGGCTCGTCGGACCACCAGGCGTGCGAGACGTAGCCGAGCGCGGGGCGCCCGTCCGCCGCGAAGGTGATCTCCTGGCCGTAGTGGAACGACTCCATGCCCTCGTAGCCGCCGACGCCTTCGCCGCGCCAGGTCCCGACGAGGAACGCCAGCGGCAGCAGGCTCGGGTGCAGGTCGACCGTCGCGATGTTCCCGGCCGTGCCGCCGGTAGCTCCGCCGCTCGCGGTGTCGCCGTGTGCCGCTCTGTCGCCGCGTGCCGCCGTGTCGCCGGTCGCGTCCGCCCTCATCGTCCTGCCACCTCTCGCCCGGCCGCTCAGCGCTGGCCTCCGTACAGCTTGTAGACGGCGTAGCCGGAGAACCAGGCGATCAGCATCGCCATGGCCACCAGCAGGCCGCTCATGAAGTAGTGCAGCACGGACCACAGCCTAGGCCGTGCCCTGACGCGTTCCGTAACGCCTGCCCCGTACCGCACCTGGCCGGTGCGTGTCCGCCACCAGCCACCAGCTACCAGCCGCCGGCCCGCGGTGGCCCGGCACGGCACACTGGACGGGTGACCCGTTCGCTGCTCGTCAAGGTGACCGCCGGCGCCGACGCCCCGGAACGCTGCTCCCAGGCTTTCACCGTAGCCTCGGTGGCCGTCGCGTCCGGAGTGGATGTCTCCCTGTGGCTCACCGGCGAATCGGCCTGGTTCGCGCTCCCGGGGCGTGCCGCGGAGTTCTCGCTGCCGGAGGCCGCGCCGTTGAACGATCTTCTCGACGCGATTCTCGCCGCCGGCCGGGTGACCCTGTGCACGCAGTGCGCCGCCCGCCGGTCGATCGGCCCGGACGACGTCATTCCCGGGGTCCGCATCGCCGGGGCGGCCGTCTTCGTGAGTGAGGCGCTCGCCGACGACGTCCAGGCGCTCGTCTACTGACGTCCGCTCCGCCGGCGTCCGCATGTGGCCGGCGTCCGCAGGTGGCTGACGTTCGCGTTATACGCACCTGCACATGAGCGGTGCGTGTGCACCGAGAATGCGCGCTACTTCTGCACGCGCACGGCAGACCACTGACAGCACACGACGCGGCGCGTTCACCGGAACGCCGGGATGCGCTTTCATGATCGCATGATGCCGGAGTCCGAGATGCTCTTCGCCGTGGTGCAGTTCGAGGGAGCGGGCCGGCACACGGTCCGTCGCGTGGTCGCGCCGTTCCCCGACCGCAGCGCCGCGGCGACCTTCGCCGTCGACAACGACCTGCGTCACTTCACCGTGGGCCCGATGGCCTTCGCGGTCCCCACCAGCATCCCGTTCGGCGTCGTGGACGACGCCGAGCCCGCCGACAGGTTTCCCGCCCCGCGCCAGGCCACGAGCTGACCACCACTCCGGGCCACACTCGTCCCACCTGGGATGGCGCCCCACGCGTAACAGCCGGGTCCCGGGGAGGCGATTCCTCGGGACCCGGCCGCCACCGGGCACCCAGCTGCCAGCCGGATGCCCAGAAGTGTCAGACGAGGTCAGGCCGCGACGTCGACCTGGGTGTCGACCGGCTCGCCCTGCCGGGCGACGACCTTGCGCTCACCGCTCCCGCCGGGGACGAGCGCGCGGACCGTCCACTCGCCGGGGCGGGCGAAGAAACGGAACTGGCCGGTCGCCGAGAGCGGCACCTCCGCGGTGAAGTCGCCGCCGGAGTCGAGCAGCCGGGCGTAGCCGGTCGAGACCGGCGACCCGTCCTTCACCACGACGCCCTGGATCACGGTCTCCTTGGCCACGTCGATTCCTTCCACCGAGGGTCCACCACTGGTAGCGCCACACATGATCAGGCACCCTTCTCGATCGGCACGCCCACCAGGGAGCCGTACTCGGTCCACGAGCCGTCATAGTTCTTGACGTTCGCCAGGCCCAGCAGCTCGTGCAGGGCGAACCAGGTGTGCGCGGAGCGCTCCCCGATCCGGCAGTAGGCGATGGTGTCCTTCGACAGGTCGACACCGGCCTCGGAGTACAGCTTCTCCAGGTCGGCGTTCGACTTGAAGGTGCCGTCCTCGTTGGCGGTCCTCGCCCACGGGATGTTCTTCGCGGTCGGCACGTGGCCGGCCCGCTGCGACTGCTCCTGCGGCAGGTGCGCCGGGGCGAGCAGGCGGCCGCTGAACTCGTCGGGCGAGCGGACGTCCACCAGGTTCTTGTCACCGATGGCGGTGATGACCTCGTCGCGGAACGCGCGGATGTCGGTACGCGCCTCCGAGGCGGAGTACTTGGTCGCCGCGCGCGGGGTGACCTCGATGGTCAGCTCGCGGCCGTCCAGCTCCCACTTCTTGCGGCCGCCGTCGAGCAGGCGGACCTCGGCGTGGCCGTAGAGGACGAAGTACCAGTAGGCGTAGGCGGCGAACCAGTTGTTGTTGCCGCCGTAGAGCACCACGGTGTCGTCGTCGGCGATGCCCTTCTCCGACAGGAGCTTCTCGAACTGCTCCTTGTTCACGAAGTCACGGATCACCGGGTCCTGCAGCTCGGACTTCCAGTCAAGCCGCACTGCGCCGGGGATATGGCCCTTGTCGTAGGCCGACACGTCCTCGTCGACCTCGACGAGGACGACCTTGGGGTCGCCGCTGTGGGCTTCCACCCAGGTCGCGTCGACCAGCGCGTTCTCACGGCTCATGTGCGTGCTCCCTTCACGGTTGCGGAACGTAGGACGAGGTGGATCTGGCATCCGAGGCAGAATCCGAACGCCGCGTTCAGGAAGGCCGCGGCGAAGGCGAGGGCCGCCGCCGAGTAGCCCAGCGCGGCAGGCCCGGCGAGCAGCCCGACGGTTCCCAGCACGCCGAACACGGCGCCCACGGCCTGGGCGAACCGCGGGGGCGCCTCGTCCTCCAGGTCGGCGGGCGGGCCGAGCCGCGGCCGGACGAGGTGACGGAACACCAGCCCGTAGGGGGCGTTTCGGATCCCGGCCACGGCGCCGACCAGGAAGACCACGGTCTGCGCGAGCAGGAGCCACGGATTACCGGTAATGATCGTTACGGCGAGTACAACAGTGGTCACGGCCGCGGCGAACCGCGGCCCACGTGGATCCACCATGGTGCTGTTCTCCTGACCTGCAAACGAGCTCGGGCAGCCGGGCGGGGCTGCCACACCCGGCCGGCACGGGCGCGGACGTACGTCAACGCGCTGTCAGAAGATGCGACACAAGCAGCTGCTCACGCGGCACAGGTCGACCGCGCGGCGCTTGACCAGCTCAGTGCTGCACATGGTTCGTGTCACGGTAGCAGCGAACGTCACGTCTGTGTTAAGCGTTACCCGACAGACCCACCGAATCACCATCAGTACCCTTCCGATGGTCTCCGGGCGCCGACTCGACGAGCGACGCGAGGGTCGCCAGGACGGCGTCCCGGGTCGGCGGCGCACCGCTCGCCCTGCGTGCCTCGACACCCTCGGCGTCGAGGACGAGCACCGTCGGCGTCCGGCGCACACCCAGCCTGCGCACCAGCTCCAGGTGCGACTCGGCGTCCACCTCGACATGGCGCACCCCCGGCACGATCGCGGCGACGTCGGCGAGCACCCTCCGGACCACCCGACAGGGGGCGCAGAACGCCGTCGAGAACTGCAGCAGGGTCGCGACCTCGCCGGGCACGTGCCCCAGCGCCGCAAGCTCCGCCGTCAGACCACCCCGCCCGCCCCGCGCCGTCTCGCCAGGCGCCGTCTCGCCAGGCGCCTCGGGGCGGTGATCGCCCGGATCAGGGCCCGGCACCGCACCGACACCGGTCACCGCCGCCGGACCCGCGTCCCCACGACCCTCACGTTCACCACCTCCGTGCTGGTCACCGCGGCGCGCGCCGGCGCCCCGGGGACCACCGCGCACCCGGGACACCCGGAACCGGCCGTCCCGCGCCCTGGTCACCAGGCCGACCCCGGTCGCCGCTACAAGTGCCGCCAGCAGGACCCACACGCCGGTCATGGCGGGTGCAGCGCCTCAGGACCGCGAAACCTTCCCACCTCCGTGCGAGGCGCGAGGCGCGCGTGCGCGCCGGGCCGCGGGTCAGAGGCCGGGTGTGCCCGCGGGGGCGACCGTCGGGGCGACGGTGGCGTCGAGCAGCACGTTCTCCCCACCAGCGGCGAACGTCAGCCGGTCGGCGCCCACTGTGGCGGACCGCAGCTTCATGTTGAACGGCAGCCCGGTCACCGGCACCCGCACCGTGAGCAGTGAGCGGACGGTGTCGAGCAGGCCCGGCGGGATCACCGCCGCCAGGTCGGGGGCCAGGTCGCGCGGGGTGAAGGTGACAGCGTCCGGCGCGACGCCGATATCGGTCGTACCGGAGACGGGGTAGGCCGTGCCGAGGAGATCGACCGTTCCGCCGACCTGGATCCCCTGCCCGGCCGGGCTGATCTTCAGCTGCGAGTTCTGACTGGCCAGGTATGCGTTCAGGTCGTTGAAGGTCAGGTCGACCTCGGCGTCGACCTGGTCGACGGGCACCCGCTCGACCGCGCCGCGCAGGACGTCGGAGAGCGGGAGCCGCACCCCTGTCAGGTCGGCGTGGACGCGATCGATCCGTGTGCCGTCCTGCTCGTAGCCGCGGACCTCGAGCTGGACGTCGCGATACCGGCCGGCGACGACCTGGGTGAGGAAGGGGAAGCCGCCGAGGGACACATCTGGCCGTTGCGCCAGGTTCTCGGCGTTCTGGGCCCTGGTCGCGATCTGGTCGGCGACCACGCGTGCGGCGACCCGGTCCAGCACCCCGACGACGATCAGAGCCACGACCATTGTGATCAGGAAGATGCGCAGGCCGCGCCGGCCACCGGGGCTCATCCGGGAAGCTGCCTGCCGACGAGGTACACCATGGGCGCCGCCAGCGCGATCGGGAGCAGCGCGCCGAGCAGCACCCCGGCCAGGGCGCCTCCCGGAGCGAGAACGCCACGCGAGGCAGGGCTGCCCGAGACAGGGCTGCCCGAGGCAAGGCCACCCGGAGCGAGGCCACCCGGGGCGAGGGCCCCGGCTCGTGGCTCGGAGTCCGGCGCGGACGGTGCCTCGGGCGCGGTCTGGCCCAGCAGGAGGCTCACGCACGCGGCGGCAACGGCCCCGGCGGCGGCGAGGGCGGCCGCCGGGGCCGCCCCGAGGTCCGTGAGCGAGCCGTAGAGCGAGCCCGCACCCGCACCCGCCATGGCGCCGAACGCCGCCGCGATGAGGACCACAGCTCGTGCCACACCCCCGCCCACCGAGCCAGGTCCGCCGGGCGCCGCGAAACGGCCGAGGCCGGCGAGCGCGGCCAGCAGCCGGCCGGCCAGTACCGACGTCCCGGCCCCGATCAGCCCGGCGATCACCATGCTGTCGGCGGGGTTCGGGGCTCCGGCCTCCGAGCGCAGCACCAGGAATCCGGTCAGGAAGGCGGTGACGGCGACACCGCCCAGCGCGGCAGCCATGTCACCGCTGACCCGGTCCGCCGCGCGGGACGGCCGACCCTCCGCGGGCACCGCCGCGGGGCCGGGCCGGTGTACGCGCCGCGCGAGCTGGTAGAGCACCGTCACCGCGAGGGAGACCCCGATGACGCCGGCGACCGTGCCGATCCCATTGTCGTCGTAGCCGTGACCGCCCGCTTCGCCGTCGCCGGGCCAGAGCACGGCGAGGTCACAGGCCAGCGCGCTGCCGGCGACGAGGGCGACGGTTCCCGCCGAGGCACCGAGGGAGCGCGTCCACGCCCAGCCGAGGACAATCTGCGCCGCGAGCAGCACTCCCGCCAGCGCCCAGGGACCAGCGACCGCCGCGAACGCCGCACCGGCGGCCAGCACCGCGACCGTCGCCCCGACGGACACCGCCTCAAGCCCACCCGGCAGAACCGATGGGACCGGCAGGTCCGGTTCGCCCGGCGCGACCGACGGATCCGGCAGGGCCGGTTCGGCCGGGCGTGCCGCACCGACCGGCCGGGCGACTTCCGGCGATCCGGGCGAACCGGGCTCGGGCGTGGGCACCGCACCATGCTGCCACGGTCGATCGACGAAGATTCCAGGGCCCAACGGTGGCTGCATGTGTCCGTGCGTCAGCCGGCCGCGGACGCCCGCACCCAGCGCCGTCATCGCGACCCAGGCCGCACCGAATCATCGAACTACTTGTCGTTCGCCGTCCCACTCGCCGCTTCAGGAGCAGAGCAGCCCCATCGACCCCGAAACGGCGAGCACGACGTCAAAGAGAGAGCGGCTCATCCCCCCGCGAACGGGGGTAACACCTCGATGAGCGCGCCTTCCCGCAGCGTGACGCTGTCGGGATCACGCCGGCCGACGGGCTCGTCGTCCACCAGGAAGGCGCACCTCGCGAGTACCGCACCGAGGCGCTCGCCCCGGCGTTCGGTGACGTCGGCCAGCGCGGTCGCGAGGGTGGCGGCGTCGAGCTCCTCCTGGGCGACGCCGGCCGCGTCGCGGGCCGCGGCCCAGTACCTGACCATGATGCGTGCCACGGTTCTCCTTCACGTCTAGTCCACGTCGACCGCGTCCGGTCAGTCCACGTCGACTCAATCCACGTCAACCGCGTCGTGACCGGCTCCCTCGGCCAGGGCCGGAACGACGCCACTCCCCCGCCGCTCCCCGCCGCGCGACCGGTGGCCGCAGGACTCCGGACGACGGTTCGCCCAGTATTGGGGACGTGTCACCTCCCGGGCCCCGGCCAACCCCCCGGCCAGCGTCGAGACCCGCCCCCAGGCCCTCGGCCGTCTCCCCGGCGATGCGCCCCGCGCGCGCCGACCACTCGGGACGGCCGGCCAGCAGATCGGGCAGGTGGGCGCCGATGCGGTCGAGCAGGCCCGCGGTGGCGGCGGCCTCGGCGTGGCCGAATCCCGGGACCACCCACAGCTGCCCGGTCGGGCCGGCCGCGGCGGCCAGCGCCCGCGGGTGCTCGAGCGTGAAGTACGAGTCACGGTCACCGTGCACGATCAGGACGGGCGTCGGCGCGATCCGTCCGATGAGTTCGACCGGCGAGGGCGGCACCGCCGGCCATGGCTGCGCGGCGATGCGCACGCCCAGGGCGACCCGGGCCGCGGCTCGTCCGGACGCCGTCTCGGCGAACCAGTGGATGCGGCGCATCGGCGCCGTGTCGCGGACGAACCACCGGCTCGCGGCACTGACGGCGACGACCGCGTCCGGACGGTGCCGGACCCGGTGCCCGTGCGCCGGCTCGCCGCCGGCTGCCAGCCCCGCGTGCCGGACCACCACGGCACCACCCATGGACCACCCCATAGTGACCACTTCGCGGTAGCCGAGCCGTCGCGCCTCGCCTACCGCCGCGTCGACATCCAGGACTTCGCGGTCCCCGAAAGTGCAGGTGCCGGTCGATCTGCCGTGACCTCGCAGGTCCATCGACAGCACACTCACGTGCGTGCGCAATCCGGCTGTTACAGCACGCAGCGCGGGTCGCCCGATCGATCCGGAGAACCCGTGGACGAGAACGACGCAGACCCCGTGCGGGTCTGTCACCGCGGGAACACGATTACGCAGCTCCGTGGCCAGGATCTCAGCGTCTGCGGTGGGAAGAAGTCGGTAGACAGTAGGAGCGGAGTAGGGCACTCCGCTATCCTCCCCATGGACCGGTGCTCGTTTCATGCCCATGACGGTCGTGGAACGTGGGACACCGGAGACAAGGATCGCTGGGTCGACGCTGCCCCAACACACACCGCACCTGGAGGAGCCGTCTTGAGCGTCGTCCTTTTGCTCACCAACGCCCCCGGTCCGTCAGCCGAGTCCTTCCCGTCGCTCGGCCTGCTCACGCACACGGTCCGGGTGGCACCGCTGGAGGCAAGCGCACTGCTCGACGCACCGCCGGTCGATGTGATCGTCGTCGACGGCCGCCGTGAGCTCGTGATCGCGCGGGGCCTGTGCCGGCTGCTGCGCACCACCGGGCTCACCACCCCGCTGCTCGCCCTTGTCACCGAGGGTGGGCTCGCCGCCGTGTCGGCGGACTGGGGCGTCGACGACGTGGTCCTCGACACCGCGGGTCCCGCCGAGGTCGAGGCGCGGCTGCGCCTGGCCATCGGGCGGGTCGCCGCCGCCGGCGGTACGGCCGAGGCCGGGGTCATCCGGTCCGGCGACCTGTCGGTCGACGAGACCACCTACTCCGCCAAGCTGCGTGGACGTCCGCTCGAGCTCACGTTCAAGGAGTTCGAGCTGCTCAAGTACCTCGCGCAGCACCCGGGGCGGGTCTTCACCCGCGCGCAGCTCCTGCAGGAGGTCTGGGGCTACGACTACTACGGCGGCACCCGCACGGTTGACGTGCACGTCCGCCGGCTGCGGGCGAAGCTCGGGCCCGAGCACGAGGCGATGATCGGAACCGTCCGCCACGTTGGCTACAAGTTCGTGGCGCCGCCGATCTCGCCGCTGCCCGAGTCCGGTGCCAACCGTATGGACCGGGACGACATCCGCACCCCCGAGCGCGTCTGACCTCACCACTGGCGCTACCCGCTCCACAGGCGCCACTTGCTCCACAGGCACGGGGCTCGCGCCAGCACCACCGCGCGCGTTCCGAAAGGGTCCGACGGTCGTCGGTGACGACGACCGCCGGACCCTTTCGGCGTTTCCGGCGTCTTCCGCCACCATCGCCCTGCGCCACCGGCGCCTTCCGCCACCGGTCACGGACAGCCATGGTCGGCGTCCGTTGACGCCTGACGTAACCTCGTGGTCACGTGCAGACGCAGGCTCCGCCGCGACCGGGCGGGACACAGGTCCCGCCGCCACCGCCCCCCGCCGGCGCTCGTCACATTGACACCGGTACCGGGAAGATCGACGTTCTGGGGAACGTCCTCGTGCCGGGCGAATGTCCGGCCCGGACGCACTAACGTCGACTGGTGACCTCGCTGAGCTGGCTCCGCGCGCTCGATGTGGCCGACATCGCCGCCATCACCGACCTGCTGGCCGCGGCCGAGCGGGCCGACGGCAACGGCGGCGTCTCCGAGGACGTCCGCCTCGCCCTCCGCCCCGGCCCGGTCGGTGGCGGCGTGGAGCACCTGGTCGCCCGCGCCGGCTCGGCTGTCGTCGGCTACGCGGCGCTCGGCGGCACGGCCATGGAGCGGCAGGCTGAGCTGGTTGTCCATCCCGACCACCGCCGCAGGGGAGTCGGCACCGCGCTCGTCCACGCCCTCTTCGCGACGACGTCACCGGTCTCGTTGAACATCTGGGCACACGGGGACACACCGGCCGCGGCCGCGCTGGCCGCGCGCAACGGGTTCGACCGGGAGCGGGTGCTCCTGCAGCTGCGCCGGCCCCTGGCTTCGGCCCGCCCCGGTGATCCGGATGATCTGCCAAGGCCCATCATCCCGGCCGACGTGACGATCCGGGCCTTCGAAGTGGGCGTGGACGAGGAGGCCTGGCTCGCCGTCAACGCCGAGGCCTTCGCCGACCACCCCGAGCAGGGCCGCTGGACGCTGGACGACCTGCGTGCGCGGGAGGGTGAGTCCTGGTTCGACCCGGCCGGCTTCTTCCTCGCCGAACGGAACGGCGCCCTGCTCGGCTTCCACTGGACCAAGGTGCACCCGCAGGACCCGGTACCCGAGCACCCCGCCGCGCCGGACCAGCCGGCCGGGCAACCAGGGCCGATCGGTGAGGTCTACGTCGTCGGAGTGGCCTCGGCGGCGGCGGGCACCGGGCTGGGCGCGGCGTTGACGATCGTGGGTCTGCGGCACCTGCGCGACATCGGCCTGGCCTCGGTGATGCTCTACGTGGACGAGGACAACGCGCGCGCCGTCCGTCTCTACACCCGGCTCGGGTTCCGCCGGCACGCCGCCGACGTCTCCTACCGGCACCCGGCGCGCGGCTAGGCCCGGTGCCGTGGATGGACGCAGCGACGGGTCCGTTCAGGGGCCGGGCAGCTCAGGCTCCGCGGCGCGACACCACTCCCGGCCACCGTTCCATGCCACGCGCGCCGCTCGCCCGCATGCCGTTCGGACGCGCAGCATTGGAGCGCGTGCCGTTCGGGACGGCGACCGAGCCGTGGTCGACGTCGATCACGGTCGTCAGATTGGTCACGTCGAGCAGCCGGTAGGTGTTCTCGTTCAGGTTTCGCAGAATCAGGCGCCCGCCCGCGGACCGCTGCCGCTGGTGCGCGTAGAGGATCACGGCAAGCCCCTGCGAGTCCAGGAACGAGACCTGCTCGAGATCGACGACGATCTCACGAACTCCGGCGATTCGGGCGTCGAGCAACGCCTCCCGCAGCGGTTCCAGTGACGAGTAGTCGATCTCGCCAACCGGGTGCACCACGACAGCGTCCCGACCTGTCACTTCCACACGCACGCTGGGGACCATGGCTCCGCTGTCGGCCGAAACGACGGTGCGGGGCGGGAAGCACGGCCGGCCTGCCTCCCGCGGCGCGACGCGCTCCTGACAAGCGCGATAATCCAGCTACTACCCCTCCGCTATCGGGCTCACACCCGCGCGTCCGTCACGTTTTCATCCGTCCGCGTCTTCGCCGTGGGCGGGCGTGGGAGCGGCCACAGCGATCTCCCCCGGCCTGCGCTGACACCCGATGGCGTAGAACAGCTACCTGAAGCAATCTGGTTTACGTGGAGCAACCGACCGGCGGAATTTGCGTCTCTCTGTGGTCCTGTTTCACGGTGGTCCTGTTTCACGCGGGACGGCCCACCGCGGCCACCTCCACCGATCTCCGCCGCCGATCCGTCGAGGAAAGGCGGATGCCGGGTAAAGCTCCCCGGCCCGCGGGGTGTAATGGCCGAAATTCACATGAGAGCGTCGTCCCGTGAACAGCGATCGAGCAATCCCTCGGCCGCGGACAGGAGTAACGATGCCCCGATCCACCCCCAGCCCCATCACGGCCCCGGCCACCGGGCCGCGCGACGCTCACTCCGGGTCACCCTCGGATCCGGCGATCTCCCCGACCGGCACCACGACGGCCCCGACCGACGTCCCGACGTTCCCGAGTGACACCAGGATCTTCGTCGGCCGGGTCGACGGGACCGCCGTCACCGTCACCGTGACGCCCGGTTCGGGGGGCCGTCCGGAGACTGGGCCCACGGGCGGGTCCCGGGGCGCTCACGTCAATAGCGACAACGAGATCACGGACGACGAGGACACGGAAGGCAAGGAGGAGGAGGTGACCGTGCGGCTGCGGATCGAACCGCCGGAACCGGGCCGTGCCGCCTTCGTCGACCTCGAGCCGGACGAGATCCTCCGCATAGTCGATCACCTGATGACGATCGTCTCCACGCGGCCGGCCGCGTTCCGGGCCGCACCCGAGCCGGCCGGGGGCGCTTCACGGCTCACGGTCGTGGCGACCGAGGGCACGACGGCCGGAGGCCTGCGCCAGGCGCTGGCCTCCGTGCCGGCCGAGGCCCGGTTGCAGGACTTCGTCACCGACACCGAGGTCGTCCTCGTCTTCGGCCAGCACCGGCAGCGGCCCTGAAGACGCTGGTACCGGCGGCGGTCCAGAAGCCGCCGATGCCCGCGGCGGCCCTGAAACCGCAGGTGCCCGCGGCGGGACACCACTGCCGGGCCACTGCCTGCCAGCGGAGAACAGCCAGGTCGGTCAGCCCCCGGGGACGCCGGCCCGCCGCGTGTCCAGATCGGCGCGGTCGGCGACCCAGTACGGGCCCTCGTCCTCCACCACGTCAGCCATGATCACATAGTGGTGGCCCTGATGGCCGGTCGGAAGCAGGCAGGTCATCCCCTCGGCGCGGCACCCGGGAGCCGTGATGGTCCTCGGGGCGGACCACGACAGCCAGACCTCCTCGTTCCCCCATCCCTGCAGTACCGCCATGTGGTTGTCCGGGTGGCCCTGCTGAAGCGCGCAGGTCACCTCGCTGGGCACCTCGTACGCGGCTCCTGGCACATCGTCGAGCCGTATCGCTATCTCTTCGGGCACGCGCTGCCAGGCACCGCAGCTGCCCTCCTCCGTGATCATCTCGTCGCCGTTCCCTCCGCTGTCCGCCGGCAGCCCCATCGCCACCGGTTCGATCGGGCGTATTGGGGCACTCTTCGTGTCCACATCGCCACAAGCGCGATCGACGCACCGATATAAGCACGGACCGTCGCGAGGTCTCCCAGCAGGGCGGAAACATCCCGTTCATGGGTCCGCGCGCCTTTCATCACGTTCCGCATTCCGGCGATCCTCCACCTTCACCCGAAATCAGGAGAATTCCCACTAAGGACATCCGAATCGGTCATCCGGACCGGAGGTCGGGGTCGAGCCTCCGGACCACGGGTACCTCAGGCGACGGCCGTCACGCGCGCGACCGGCGGCCTCGCGGTCGCGGTCGCGGTCGCGGTCCGCCTGTATCACTCCAGCACCGGTATCGCCCGCTACACCGAACGCGACCAGGCACAACCCAGGTACGGGCGGAAACGCTCAGACCACAGATATTCCGAGCGCGGCGGCCATCGGCCCGGCGAGACTCGCCAGGTCCGACGAGTCCACCTCGGCTCCAGCCAGGCCATCGGCTCCCACCACGCCGTCGAAACGACATCCCCGCAGCTGAGCCGCCGCGATCTGCGTACCAGTGAAGATCGCGGAGCTGAGATCACAGTCCTCGAACCGCACGTGGTCGAGCCGTGTGTCCGTCATATCCAGCCCGGAGAGGTCGCAGTTCACGAACCGCGCCCGGCGCAGCAGGCAGGCCCGCAGCGCGAGCCCGTCCGCCCGTACCTGGTCGAACACCACGTCGTTGAGCTCCCCGCGGATCCACACCGTGCCGGACACCCGGCCGCCGGTGGCCCGGACCCGCGTCGCGCCGCCCCCGTCGAGCACGATGCCGGCCAGGACGGCCTGATCGGCGACCATGTCGCGCAACCGCAGGCCCGTGACCCGCCCGCCCAGGACACGGGCGCCGGCCAGGACGATCGACTCCACCGTCGTCCCGGTCAGGCCACCGGCGTCCGGGTCGAGTTCGCTGACGGCCGCGGCCAGGTCGTCGACGGTTCCACGGACGACCCGGCGGCCACCTCCCGCGGACGCGGCGGCACTCCCGGGCTGGTCGTCGATGGCCGGAGGGAGCGGCTGCCAAAGGTCGGTCCTGCGTCGCGGCGGCATGTGCGGAGTCTGCCGCGCCGCGTTCGGCCGGCGAACCGGGCCCGTGCCGGGCGGTCAGCCGCGGATGGCGTCCACGAGCGAGATCAGCGCCAGTGCCGTGAACGCGACCGCGGCGATCCGCGTGATCACCTTTACCGACAGGACACGAAGCAGCCCACGACCGCCGACGATGGCCAGACCCGCGACGGTCCACAGCGCGAGGACCGCGCCGAGCCACACCGCCACCGGCGCGGAGAACCGGGCGGCGAGGTTCGCCGTCGAGAACTGTGTGAGGTCACCGAGTTCCGCGACGAACACGACCGCGAAGGACGTCGCCGCGACCCGCGGGAACGTGGACCGCGACGGGTCCGCGCTCGCCGGGCGCGCCGAACTCGGCTCCGCAGCGGGAACCGGGCCGGACGCATGCCCGGTGCCAGCACCGCCAGCCGCACCGGCACCGCCCGCCGGCTCCGCGACCACGGTGGCAGCCCTCGGCGCGGGCAGCGCCTCGGCCGGGCTGGGCTCGGACTCGTCCGTGGTCTCCTCGCGTCCCTCGCGGAGCACCAGCACCGCGCCGAGCGCGAACAGCACCGCCGCGACCGCGTCGACGAGCCGCCCGGGCAGCAGCGAGATCGCGCTGCCGGCGGCGACCGCCACTGTCACGTGGATCGCGAAGGCGGCCGCGACACCCGTCCAGACGTAGAGGGGACGGTAGCGGCTGCCCAGCACGAGGCTCGCCACCATCGTCTTGTCAGGCAGTTCCGCCAGGAAGATCACACCGAAGGTGACAAGTACGGCGGTGAGGCTCACGGCTCGGGTCCCTCTCATTGGAGCCGGGCCGGGACGGGAGCCGCCTTCGACCCGGCATGACAGCCAGATCGAAGGTCTCGCCCACCTGACGGAGGTCAGGCCCGACGGCCGGGCCCGAACAGGTCGGGCCAGTATGTCGACGCGCCGGACCGTGCGGCTCCCCGGCGGCCCGACGACCGCGGCGCATCCGCCGCGCACGGAGCGCGGTGACACGGGCGCGGCGATCGGACACGGCCGGTGGCCACACGGCGGGGCTACTCCCCTTCAGCTCCGAAGCTACCCCCAACAACGCCCTGACGGAACCCACGGCGATCCCGTCTCAGGACGACAGTCAGGCCACGCATCGGGGACAGACGACGGAGAGCCAACCATCCATCACAGATAAGGGCCATTAACATCACTCAAGGTGACCGACGATCCAGGTCGACCTCTTACCGAGCCGACGCGGTTCCTCACCACGCCCGCGCCGACCGCCGTGCTGGTGGCGCCCGCCCGGCAGGCCGGAGGCCCACGCCCGGTGATCAACGCCACCGGCATTCTCCTGCACGACGGCCTCGGCCGCGCGCCGCTGTCCCCGGCGGCCCGCACCGCGCTCGACGCCGCGGCCGGGACCTGCGACGTCGAGGTCGACCTGGTCACGGGTCGCCGCGGCCGGCGCGGCCGCACGGCGATGACCGCGCTGGCCGCGGCCGTGCCAATGGCCCGTTCCGTGCACGTGGTCAACAACAATGCGGCCGCGCTCATCCTGTCGGCCGCGGCGCTCGCGGGCCGCCGGGAGATAGTCATCAGCCGCGGCGAGCTCATCGAGACAGCCGACGGGCTCCGCCTGCCCGAGCTGCTGACGTCGACCGGAGCCCGGCTGCGCGAGGTTGGGACCACAAATCGGACCACACTCGGCGACTACGCCGACGCCATCGGGCCAGGCACCGGTTTCGTACTTCGGGTACATCCGCCCAGTTACCGGGTCGTCGGGCTGACGACGGCCCCGGCGCTCGCCGATCTCGCCGAGCTGTGCGCCGGCCGCGGTGTGCCACTCGTCGGCGATCCCGGATCCGGACTGCTGCACCCCGAGCCCACCCTGCCCGACGAACCGGACGCCTCGACCTGGCTGAGCTGCGGGGTCAGCCTGGTCACCACCTGCGGCGACAAGCTTCTCGGCGGGCCGCAGTGCGGCCTCGTCCTGGGCCGCGCGGACCTGGTCGACCGGCTGCGCCGGCATCCGCTCGCCCGCGCCCTGCGGGTGGGCAAACTGACGTTGGCCGCACTGGAGGCCACGCTGGGCACCGGGGACAACCCCGTCCGCAGGTCGCTGCGCGCCGAGCCCGCCGAGCTGCGGCACCGGGCCGAGCGGCTGGCGTCCTGGCTGCGGCAGTCCGGGGTCCCTGCCTCCGCCGTGACCAGCCGGGCGGTCGTCGGCTCGGACGGCATCGACGACACCGCCCGGGCCGGGGCCGCCGTGCGCCGCGGCGCCGTCGGAACCGGAGCGGGCCACGGCGGCCACACGGTCTACGGGTCGGGGCCGGACGTGTGGGAGAGCGGCCTGCCGAGTGCGGCCGTCGCGCTGGACGCGGCCCTGGCCGCCTTCCTGCGCCGCGGCCGCCCGTCCGTCCTCGGACGGGTCGAGCAGGGCTGCTGCCTGCTGGATCTGCGGTCGGTTCCACCGGACCTGGACCCCGTCCTCGCCGCGACGGTGCTCGCCGCCGCGGCCGAGTCGGGTACCGCCACCGCCGGCGACCTCCACGCGCTCTCCGCGGACACGCCCGCCTCCACCGTTCCTTCGGCGGCCACCGGCTGGACGGATCCGGCACGCCGGGAGGATCCGGCGGGCTGGGAAGGGCCGGGCGCCGACGCCGGGTCCGACGTCGACGCGGTCACCTTGCAGTGAGCGAACCGGCGTGAGCGTGGCCCGGTGACCCTCGGCCCGGTCAGCGAGGGCTCGGTAAGCCGTGGCCCCGTCAGCCGAGACTCGGTCGGCCGCGGCGCGGTCAGACGTGGCGCCAGCTGGGCCGGCGGATTCGTCATCGTCACCCACGGCCTGGTGCACCTGCTGGTCTGGCCGGGCGCACCGCTCGGGACGGCCGGCGCGGGCGGCGGCAAGCGCCTGCGCTGGAACGGCGACTCGTGGTCGTGGCAGCCGGGGTGGCTGCCGGCCGTCGTGGTCCACTCCGTCGGGGCGGCGCTGCTCGCGGGCGCGGTCCTCGGTTGTGTGCTGGGCGGGCTCGCGCTGCTCGGGCTGCCCGGCGTCCGCCGCTTCCCGCTGCTGACCAGCGCGGTCGGGGCCATCTGCTCGCTGCTGCTGTTCGCCCTCGTCTGGCCCGGCCTCGAACCGGACGCGGCCGAGTTCACCGCCGGGCCGGTGCTCAGCGGAGTCCTGCTGGCCGGGGCGGGCGTCGCCGCGCTGCTACGCCGACGAGCCCGCCGCTCCTCCGGCGACACACCCGCCACCAGCCCGCCCGCCACCAGCCCGCCCGCCGGCAGCCCGCCCGCCGGGCATCCGACGCCTGGCGGACGTCCGACACCCGCCACCGGCAGGTGAGGCCGTCAGGAGACCTCGCGGCGCAGGGTGCGGACGAAGCCGGCCACCAGCGGCACCAGGACCCACAGCGCAGACGAGACGGCCATCTGGCCGAGATGGCCGTCGAACCGCGCCTCCTGCATCCAGGTCACCGACTGCGCGCTGTCCAGCCACGGACTCAGCTTCCGCAGCACTCCGAACGAGAAGACGACGCCCCACAGGGTCGGGATGAGGTAGACGCTCACGATCGCGGCCGCGCTCGAGCCGAACAGCGCCGCGAAACCCATCGCCGAGACCGTCCCGACCACCGAGGCGAGCACGAGCCCCAGGACGAGCAGGCTCCACGGGCGGTCGGCGACGACCGAGCGGCCCAGCCCCCACTCGGCGACCGCCATCCCGCCCAGCGCGATCACGAAGGTCGCGACGACCGCGAGCAGGGCCAGGATCACGCCGACCGTGATCTTCGCAGTGAGCACCCGCGCGCGGCGTGGCTCCTGGGTGAAGGTCACCAGCACCGTGCGCTGCGTCCACTCGCTGGTCAGCGCCAGGATCACGACGACCGGCAGCAGCACGCCGAACCCGACCGAGCCGAGGCCTAGATAGACCGATGCCCACTGGTCGACGTCGTCCGGGAGCAGGAGCGGGACCAGCTGGCACAGGACGGACACGGCGGTGGCGACGGCCAGCAGCCATCGCGTGGCGCGGGTGCCCAGGCACTTGTCCCACTCCACCCGCACCAGCCGGGCGAACGGGATCGGGACGGCGGCCGGCCGCGGTGCCACCGCGCCGGGGCCACCGGTTCTCGTGGCGGTGACGGTCATCGGGCCACCTCGGTCCGGGCAGCGGTGCCGGCGGCGGAGCCGGCAACGGAGCTGGCGGCAACGGTGCCGGTGCCGGCGGGCACATCCGTGGGGAGGGAGGCGGTGAGCGAGAAGAAGAGGTCCTCGAGGGTTCCGTGGTCCGCCGGGCGCAGCTCGGTCACGAGCACGCCGGCGCCGACGGCGGCCCGGGCGACGTCCGCCGCGGTCGTGCCGGACGAGACGTCCACCAGCAGGGCCCCGTCCGGATTCGGCGTGAACGGGATCGCCGCCCGGGACAGTGCCGCCGCCAGCGCGGCCCGGTCCGGCGCGCCGACGATCAGCCCGGCGGGGGCGAGCAGCTCGTCCAGCCGCCCGCGCGCCACCACCGCGCCCGCGGCGATGACCACGAGCCGGTCGACGGTCGCCTGCACCTCGCCGAGCAGATGACTCGACAGCAGCACCGTCCCGCCGCGCGCGGCGAACTCCCGCAGCAGCCGGCGCATCCAGGCGATGCCCTCCGGGTCGAGGCCGTTCGCCGGCTCGTCCAGGATGAGGACGTACGGGTCGCCGATCAGCGCCTGGGCGAAGCCGAGCCGCTGGCGCATCCCCAACGAGTAGGTACCCGAGCGGCGGCCGGCCGCCGGGCCGGCGAGACCGACCAGGTCGAGCATCTCCTCGACCCGCCGGCGGGGGACGCCGGCCATGTCCGCGGCCGTCCGCAGGATCGCCCGGCCGCTGCGGCCGCGGTGGGTCGCGGACGCGTCCAGCAGCGTGCCGACCGCGCGGGAGGCGTTGGGCAGCGCGGCGAACGGATGTCCGTCTACGGTGGCCTGGCCGGCGTCCGGCCTGGTCAGGCCGGTGATCATGCGCAGTGTGGTGGACTTGCCGGAGCCGTTCGGGCCGAGGAAGCCCGTCACCGTCCCCGGTTCGCAGGTGAAGGAGACGTCCCGTACGACGGTGGACACCCCGTAACGTCTGGTCAGCGACTCGACACGAATCATGGCGATGATCGTGCCGGCCGACGCCCGTCGCGGGCATCGGCCGAACGGCGACTCCGCATCGACGACCGGCTCTGTCTCCGCTCCGGCCAGCGACGGTCGGCCGTGGCCGGAAGGTGATCCGCGCCGGCGGCCGAAGACAGCCCTCAGGTCAGGGAGAGCGCCGAGAGCTCGCGGTTGAGGTTGGCGCGGGCGGCCGGCTCCCAGTGCCTGCGGGCCCAGGAGGTCGCGTAGATCTCCCCGTCCAGCAGATGCCGCAGGATGGCGCCGCGCCCGGAGGCCCAGGTGTCGCCACCGACCCAGGCGTACTCCAGGCGCACCCGGCGGACGTACCGGTCGTAGGCGGGCGCGGGACGCGCGAGCACCCGCAGGTCGGCGTCGTTGACGAACGCCTCGTCGACGGACACCGCCCGGTGCCCCGCTGTGGCCTCGACCAGGCGGCACACGTCGGCGATCGCCTCGGCCTGGCAGCCGAGACGGGTCAGGACGCCGGCGGCGAGCTCGGCGGAGCGCTGTTCGTTGTCCCGCGCCCGGGAGTCGTAGACGACGTCGTGGAAGTGCACGGCGAGCAGGCAGACCGGTAGCCGCACCTCGGCGGCCTCGGCCCGGTCGGCGGCGATCAGCAGGTGGAAGGCGGCGGTCGTCTCCGCCACGTGCCGCAGGGTGTGGTAGTGCCGACCAGGTTCCTGGTACCTCCGGACGAGGTCCACGAACGCGGCGACCCGTTCCCCCGGGTCCGCCGTCGCGCCGACCGCGACCAGCGCGCCGTCGAACGCCCTGGCCAGCGGTGAGCGTGGGGCAGGGGCGGTCACGGCAGGGGCGGTCACGGCCGCGGCGGTCGCGGCGGGCGCGGCGGTCGCGGCGGTCGCGGCGGTCGCGGTCGGGGTCGCGGGCGCACCGGGCACCGCGGCCACCGCCATCGCGGCGCCAACACCGAACTCAGCCTCCATGTGGCCTCCCGGTTCCTCGCATCCCGGTCGGGTCACCCTCGATCGTGAACGCTGTGTGGTCCGTCCGCAGCCAATTACATAGATCTACCGATCACACCTTTGGTCTATGGGTAGCCCGGTGCGCATCGCCGCAGTCGAACACGCGCGCGAAGGTGGGCGCGTGGCCGTCCAGATAACGATCGACAGCCAGACGTACACCCTGCGCGATGATGTCGATCCCGAGGAATTACGGCGGCGGGCCCCATCCGCCACCGCCCGGTGTGCGCAGAGTGACGACCGACCCGGCAGGGAGCTGCCGGCTCGCCTTCGGCGGGAGCGGAACACCGTCAACATCGTTGTGCCCGACCGCGCCGGGCCCACCGCCCGCCACCCCACCGGGCGCGTGCCGCCGCCGGTCGGTCAGGACGGACAGCGTCGCCGGCTCCAGCACCCGCACCGAGCGCACGAGGCCGTCCCCGCCCGGATGCCTGCCGGCCCCACCAGTGCCGTCGGCCAGCTCGTAGCGCTCCACCCGCATCGGGTACTCCAGCTCGAGCGCCTCGATCGGGGTGTTCAGCGTGTTCGTCATCCCCACGTGCACCCCGGAGGGGCCCCGGCCGCGGGCGGACGCGCCCTGCCCTCCGCCCAGCGTCTCGTAGTACGTCCAGGTCGCGCCGCCGATCACCAGATTGTTCATCGTCCCCTGCCCGGGCGCCGCCAGGACGTCCGACCCGGCGCCGACCGCCAGCCGCAGGGCCGCCAGCACCGTGTCGGCGATGCGCTGCGATGTCTCCACGTTGCCCGCCACGACGGCGGACGGGCGTTGCGCGTCGACCAGCGAACCGGGCTCGGTCACCACGGTCAGCGGGGCGTAGGTGCCGTCGCCGGTCGGGACGTCGTCGGGCAGCAGCACCCGCAGCGCGAAACAGCACGCGGAGCGGGTCACGGCGCGCGGGCAGTTGACGTTGCCGCGCACCGCCGGTGACGTGCCGGTGAAGTCGACGGTGATGCCGTCGCCCTCGATGGTCACCGCGACCCGCAGCGCTATGTCCCGGTCGTCGACGCCGTCGCCCTCGAGCTCGCTCTCCACCCGGTGGACGCCGTCGGGCAGCCGCGCGATCACCGCCCGGCTGCGCCGCTCGCCGTAGCGGAGTACCTCGGCGAACGACTCCAGGACGAGCCCGGTGCCGTGCCGGCGCGCGAGCTCGGCCAGCCGGGTGGCGGCCAGCCCGTTCGCCGCCGCCTGCGCGCGCAGGTCACCGCGGCGCAGGTCGGGCGTCCGCGAGTTCGCGCAGATGAGGTCGAGCAGGTCCTCCTCCCAGCGCCCCGCCCGGACGAGCCGGACCGGCGGGATGATCAGGCCCTCGGCGAAGATCTCGGTGGAGTCCGCGGGCATCGACCCGGGACGCATCCCGCCCATGTCGGAGTGGTGCGCCCGGGTGGCCGCGTAGCCGACCACCTCGCCGTCGAACGCGAGCGGGGAGATCAGCGTGACGTCGGGCAGGTGGTTCCCGCCGGAGAACGGGTCGTTGAGCACCCACACGTCACCAGGCAGCGGCCCGCGCTCGGCGACCACCCGGACCGACTCGTACATGGCGCCCAGGTGCACCGGCACGTGGGCGGCCTGAGCGATCATCCGGGCGTCCACGTCGAAGATCGCCGCCGAGCAGTCGCGCCGCTCCTTGATGTTGGACGAGTACGCGCTCCGGACGAGCAGCGTCCCCATCTCCTCCGCGATGCCGCCCAGCGCACTGGACACCACCGACAGCGTCACCGCATCCATGCCACATCCATGCCACCAGCGTGGCAGCCCGCCGGCCGCCGCCGCGCCGGGACGGGCCCGCCGACGACCCTGCCCAACGGACGATTCCGGGCATTTACCTTAATCGGTAAATATAGGAGCAAAAACTCTATACCAAACGATATCGGGAGAATTGCCTATCCATCCGAGTTTATATTGCGTTTATCTAGACCAACGGACGAATAAGTGGTTCAGTACGCGATTGTGAAGGGATCGGGGGGTCTCGAGAGCCCGCAAGCGGAGCGAGACCCGCTGATCATCTCCGATAGCGGCGTACAGGGAGTCACGCAATGAGCGAGTACGACTATTCGGTTGCCATTCTCGGCAGCGGCATCGCCGGCTCGACCCTGGCCAACATCCTCGCCCGCCACGGTCACAGTGTGGTACTCATCGACAGTGGAACACACCCGCGATTCGCACTGGGGGAATCGACGATCGGCGAGACGACCTATCTGCTGAAACTTCTCGCGCAACGTTTCGACGTCCCGGAGCTCGGCCATGTCAGCAGCTTCGAGGGCGTCCGGCAGCACGTCTCGTCCGCGTGCGGCGTGAAACGCAATTTCGGCTTCGTCTACCACCGGGAGGGGGAGATCCAGGACCCGGAGGAGGTCACGCAGTGCAGTGTCTCGGAGTTCCCGAACGGCCCTGAGATGCACATGCACCGCCAGGACATCGACTCCTACCTCTTCTACTCCGCGGTGCGCCACGGCGCCCACCCGCGGCAGCGGACCTTCGTCGACCACGTAGAGATCACCGATGACGCGGCCACCCTGACGACGCGGGCCGGTGAGCGGATCCGGGTCCGCTACGTCGTCGACGCCTCCGGGCGGAACTCGGTGCTGGCCAACCAGTACGGCCTGCGCGAGGACCCCTGCCGGTTCAGGACACACTCGCGGACGCTGTTCACCCACATGGTCGGGGTCACCCCGTTCGACGAGGTGACCCGGCCCAGCGGACAGCCGTCACCGTGGCACCAGGGGACGCTGCACCACATCTTCGACGGCGGGTGGCTCTGGGTGATCCCGTTCGACAACCACCAGAGCGCCACCAACCCGCTGTGCAGCGTCGGCCTCAACCTCGACACCCGCCGCTTCCCGAAGCAGCCCGGCGTCACCGCCGACGAGGAGTGGCAGACCTACCTGGACCGTTTCCCCAGCGTGGCGCGCCAGTTCGCCGCCGCCCGGCCCACCTGGGACTGGGTGTCCACCGGGCGCACCCAGTACTCCAGCACCCGGACGGTGGGTGACCGCTGGACCATGATGAGCCACGCCGCCGGCGCCATCGACGCGCTGTTCTCCCGCGGCATGGCGAACACCATGCAGGTCATCTACGCCTTCGCGCCCATGCTCATGGACGCCCTCACCGACGGCGACCTCTCGGCCGAGCGCTTCGCCTCCATCGACCAGCTCAACCAGACGATCCTCGACGTGAACGACCGGCTGGTGGCCGGCTCGTACACGTCCTTCCAGGACTTCGACCTGTGGCGGGCCTGGTCCAAGGTGTGGTTCATGGCCTGGAACCTGGGCATCTCGCGGATCGTCGGCACCTACTTCGGCTTCCTCGAGCGGGGCGACCCGGCGCTGTTCGACCGGCTCTTCGACGCCCCCTTCCCCGGTACCTTCTGCCCGGACCTGCCCGAGTTCCAGGACCTGTTCCGCCGGCTCGGCGGTGTGATGGACGAGGTGGACCAGGGCCAGGCGACACCCACCGAGGCGGTCGGACGCCTCGCGGACCTGCTCGGCACCGCCGCCTTCCTGCCCGAGCCGCTGCGTCTGGGCGACGTCCTGCGTAGGTGGCACGACGGCTCGTTCGACGCGCAGCGCCAGATGTACGAGTGGGGCCGCTCGGCATCGCCGCGGCCGCTGCGCCGCTGGTACGACTACGACCTCGACGTGCTCCTGGCCCGCAGCGGCGGCGTTCCGCAACCCGTCACCTTCTGAACCAGCCATTCCGCCGTACCGCCGAGCGCGTCGCCTGCTCGGCGCTACGGCGCTACGGCGCTACGTGACGCAGTGGCGTGACAGGACTACGGAGCTGCGATTCCGCGGTTCCACGGAACCGCGGCTGGGCGGCTGGGCGGCTCCGCGGAACCGCGGCGGCTCCGCGGCTCGGCTACCGCGGGAGGGCATGGCGGAGCCGCGAGCGCGGGGCGTGGACGCGAGCCACCAGCGCGTCATGTGACTCAAAGTAGTCGACGGAGACGGCCAGCGGATGCGAAAGAAGTCGCTCGGCGACGGTTCCACCGCGTCAGGAATCGACCCTTCTTTCACCGCCGAAGAGGTCATCCTCCACCATTCCGCGCGCTACGGAACCCGACGGAACGCAGGTCGACCAGCTGGAGGATCCGGGGCCGCCGACCACGTGCCGCAGAGCCACCCGACGACGCAGCCGCCGGTGGAATACCAGGACCGTGCAGTATGCGTTCCGTGTAACCGGAAATGCCAGCCATTCACTTTATCGACACATTGGCGACTCGATATGAGCCGGACCTGGGTGGGCAGGCCTTCGCTCGGAGCGGTGCCACAGGCCTGCAATCCCGACCGGCCATTGTCGCGGCACGGAAGGCCCCGCGGACTCCGATTCCCGGAAGCCGGGACCATCGCCGCAGACCAGGGCCCTTGGTCCCTCAATAGAAGAACAATGTCCAGACGACACCACCGCGCACCACCCGCCCCTACACCGGACCTCCCGGCACCTTCCCCGAGGCCCGAGCCGCACCCCAACCCGATCCCATCCCGGCACCGGACAGAAGCGTGGCGACCGAGTGACACCATGGACTCTCTCAGTCGCCACACTTCAGATCCCACGCCCGCTCGGGGCTCGGACGCCCCGTCCCCCGCGAGCTCCGCGGCCCGTGGGTGGGTGGAAAGGTGACCGAAACAGCCGAAAACGTGACACGGCGCTTTACGTCACCGGTACGGTTACCTAATTCAGCCATCCACGGCTTGGCCGTCATCCACCACGGGCGCGGGTCCAGTGACCCGGCGCACGCGACCGGTCCCCGCCGCGGCGCACCCGGAAGGAGCCAGATGTCGAGTCTTCTCGACGATCCCACCAGGCGGGTTCACCCCGGCTGCCCCCGTGACCCGGGCCGCCGTGTCATGCCCGGCGGGTCGCTCGGCCGCGAGTGGGGGGTGGCCTGAGATGGCGACGCCCGCGATCGGTCAGCCGGCGCCCGACTTCACCCTGCCCGGCCTGACGCTGACCGGTGAGGAGGCCACCCGGTCCGAGTTCGCCCTCTCCGGGGAGCGGGGCCACCCGGTCGTCCTCGCCTTCTACCCGGGTGACAACACTCCGGTCTGCACGAAGCAGATGTGTTCCTACGCCGCCGGCATCGAGGTGTTCCGTGACCTCGGGGCCCTGGTCTGGGGAATCAGCCCGCAGGACCTCGACAGCCACGAAGCCTTCGCCCGTTCGTATTCTCTCGGCTTTCCCCTGCTCGCGGACGACGACCGCACGGTCGTCAAGCAGTATGGCATCTCCCTGCCAGGACTCGGACTACGCCGGTCGGTGTTCCTCGTGGATGCGAACGGCATACTACGCTGGAAGCAGGTCGGGCTGATCGGTGTGACCTACTCCGACGTGGAGACGATCGCCAAGCAGATCGCTCAGCTCTGAGCACACGTTCCGCTCTGAACGCGTGCTCGGCGTGGCCCGTGGCATCGCGGGCGGCTCCCGGTTGTAGGCCGTAGGACCGGAGGGCCGTCCACGGAACGATGGTGGATCGCCTGCCACGTGGGGGCTTCGGGGCGGTGTGGCGGGGCCGAGACCACCGCGGCCACGGGACGAATCGGCCGGGTCGCGTGCCCGTCCCGCCGGCGCCGCCTGCTCCTGGGGCTCGACACCTGTCTTGACCTGCGGTTATACGAATTCAGGTAGACAATCCCACGGACCTCTCAATTTATGCACTCGCGACACTCTAATTGCCTGGTCAGTCGATCACCGTGCGAAGTGCTCCACCAATGCACGGGTCAGATCTGCCCGAATCCTGGTGAGATGGCCCTGACAGGCACCTGCGAGTTGGCATTGCCGGGAGAGAGGGCCGCCACGACATGGCGCTCGACGACCCGGAGAGTGCCCCCATTTTCAGGTGGGGCGAAATGCGGATAAGGCTCGGGACCTGGTGGTTTGCACGAGCGGACCGATCCGCCAACGACGAAGGCAGTGACCTGGCTGCCCTGGAAGAAGTTGATGATCACGTGGGAGGCGACATGAACAGCGTCGACGTTGCACTGAAGGAATCGCTGGAGATCGAGGGGGCGACCGGGGTCGCCCTCGTCGACTTCACGAGTGGGATGACGCTCGGCAAGCTGAGCAACATCCATAACTTCGACCTGGAGATCGCGGCCGCCGGGAACACCGAGGTCGTCCGGGCGAAGATCCGCACGATGGAGAGCCTCGGCCTGCAGGACACCATCGAGGACATCCTCATCACCCTCGGTCGGCAGTACCACCTGATCAGGCTTCTGAGCAGCCACACTGGGCGCGGCCTGTTCCTGTATCTGGTGCTGGACAAGAGCCGCGCGAACCTGGCGATGGCCCGCCACCGGTTGCGCACCATCGAGTCACGCCTCGACATGTGACGTCCGCCAGCTCGTGGTCGGCCGCCGCCGGCACGGTCCGCCCGGGACGGCGCTCCCGCGGCGGGGCCGAACCACGAGCGCGCCGGTGCCGGCCCCGACGACGCTGACCGGCACCGGTTCCCGATGACGCCGCCCGACAACGGTTCCTGACAACGGTTCCCGACAACGCCGCCCGGCACCCGCCGGATCGTGTCGGCTACGAAGCCACCCCGGCTCCAGCACTGGACGATCAGGCGCACCGCGCCCGGCACCGTGATCACCACCGGTGCACACCACCTCGACGGCACCGACGCCCAAGCCGGCGAACGGAACCCGTCGGCCCGCGCGACCGGGCGGGCCATGCGTGGCCGCGCACCGCCCGCGCCCACGCGATCTCCGCCGTCTCCTCGGCTGCCTCTGCGCCCCCGTCTCCTCCGCGCGTTCCACTCCCTCTGCGCCCGCGGGCTCCTTCGTCTCCCCCAGGCCGGGATGCCGCGGCCGAGCGTCTGCTCCCCCGCATACACGTCGATCGCCCCCGCCGGCCGCCGGGACCGGCTCCGCCGGGCGCCCCCGTACTGGTATCGGCGCCCCGAGGCCGCGCCGGGACGATTCCGCGTCCCGGGACCGGGCCCGGTGCCGGTGCCCGCCGAGACGTACCGCGTGACCGGGGTCTTCAGTCCGGTGGCGGCATCCGACGGCCCGCCCGCGTCCCGGTACCGGATGGCACGGTGACCCGCCCGCCCGATGACCCGGCACGTTCGGGCGCGGCGCATTTCCGTCCACCGGGTTACGGTCGTGGCTCCGACCTGCTTCGCCGGGCCTGACTGGCCGGGCAACGGCTTTCGCGGGTGCGTACGCGAGCAGTCGGACGTCCGCCGCCTCGACGGGCGTTGTGCCCTTGACGATGACCTAAGACGGGCCCAAAGGTCCAGTTCGATGTGAGACCGCGGTAGCCGGCGGGTACGTGAAAATCGCATCTCGCTTCGGTAAACGGGCTGGTGGCGACATAGTTGACCGGAAAAAGATCTCGGCCAGCCGGTTAAGTAGCTCTCATCGAAGAATTTTTCCAAGAACTAGATAAGGCGCCTCCTTAGACTTAGGGGAGCGGTACGGCATCGCGACTCCACCACCCACCAGGCGAACGTAGATCAACACCGGAAGGGTGAATATGAGCATTCCGCGGCGTCAGGCGATCAAGATCGGTGCCTATCTGCTGAAGCAGAAAATCGCACGTCGAGACAAGTTCCCGATCACGCTCGAGCTGGAACCGCTGTTCGCGTGCAACCTCTCCTGCGAGGGCTGCGGCAAGATCCAGCACCCCGCGGACGTCCTCAAGCAGCGCATGCCGGTCGAGCAGGCGCTCGCCGCCGTCGACGAGTGCGGCGCGCCCGTCGTGTGTCTGGCGGGTGGCGAGCCGCTGATGCACCCACAGATCGAGCAGATCGTGGAAGGCCTGGTCAAGCGCAAGAAGTTCATCTACCTCTGCACGAACGCGGTGCTGCTCCCGCGCAAGATCGACAAGCTGAAGCCCTCGCCGTACCTGTCGCTCGCGGTGCACATCGACGGGCTCGAGGACCGCCACGACGAGTCCGTGGCGAAGAAGGGCGTCTTCGCCCAGGCCGTCGACGCGATCAAGGACGCGCAGGAACGCGGATTCCGGGTGACGACGAACACCACGTTCTTCAACACCGACACCCCGCAAACCGTCATCGAGGTGCTGGACTTCCTGAACAACGACCTCAATGTCGACGGCATGATGCTCTCGCCGGCCTACGCCTACGAGAAGGCCCCTGAGCAGGACAAGTTCCTGGGCGTCAAGGAGACTCAGGAGCTTTTCCGCAAGGCGTTCGCCGACGGCCGGCGCAAGCGCTGGCGCATCCAGCACTCGCCGCTGTTCCTCGACTTCCTCGAGGGCAAGGTCGACTTCCCCTGCACCGCGTGGGGAATTCCGTCGTACTCCCTCTACGGCTGGCAGAAGCCGTGCTATCTGATGGGTGACGGATACGCCTCGAGCTACCAGGAGCTTCTCGACACCACCGACTGGGAGTCGTACGGCCGCGGCCGCGACCCCCGCTGCGAGAACTGCATGGCCCACTGCGGCTACGAGCCGACGGCCATCGCCGCCACGCTGACCTCGCTGCGGGAGTCCATCCGCGCGACGCGCTGAGACGCTCGGCGAGCGGATGCGGAAGATGATCTCGGTGACGGCGGTCGCGCCCTCCGGCCGGAGGGCGACGACCGCCGCACCGAGGTCCTCCACGCTGCTCCGGCTCGCCGGTTCCAGCGGCCGTCACGCCACCTTCGGAAACTGTTTCTTGAGGCGGTCGATCAGGGTCACGGTGGCCTCCTCCGAACGAGCCATCGCTCCCCACCCCTCGATGAACAGGCCGTCGTAGCTGAGGCCGACCCAGCGGCCGGTGAGCCGGTCACCGTGCGGGTGCAGCGAGAGGAACAGCGTGCCCTTCGACCGCACCGGGCCGTCGACCGCCACGTACCAACCCATGACGATCTCGTTGTCGAAGACGCGCAGCTCGCCCGACCAGAGGTAGCCGCCCTCCTCCAGGGCCAGCCCGCGCGAGACCGCCTCGATGCGGAGGACCTCGCCGGCCTGCTCCACGCTGACCTCCTGCGAGGAGCGGATCTCCTTGCCGTCCCGGAAGGTCTGCCAGGACGTCCACCACCGCCCCGACAGGTCGATCCGGCTCGGTGCCGGGGGCCCGGCCGCTCCGGACCGGGGCGCGGGAACGGCCGACGCGCCCGACGATGCCGGTGCATCGGACAGTGCTGGCACGGCCGGCAGGGCCGCGGCCGCCGCCGGCCCGACCGCGACGGCGCCGCCCCCGACGATGAGCTGTCGGCGATCCGTGATGTCCACCTCCTCCGGGACTCCCCGCCAGATGACGCCCGCCTGACCGCCCTTGTCCTCCAGCCACGCATGACGGCGCAGCTCGACGAGCGCGCCGCCGGCGTTCAGCTCCGCGTCGATCGCGGCCACGAGCGACTGCGACGGCACGCCCAGCAGGCCGCGCTCGGCCTTCGAGAGGTAACTCGGTTGGTAACGCACCCGGTTGGCCAGCTGGGCCTGGCTGAGCCCGGCGGCCTTCCTGCGCTGGACGATTGCGCCCAACAACTTGGCGAGACAGGGTTGTATGTGCTTCACATCGTCTACCCGGGGTCCTCGGTTCTGGTTCGTCGCCGACCGATTCCAGCTGGTCTGACTGTTGTCACACCCACGCGGGCGAGGCGCCGGCCGCCAGGGCCGCCACAATTCGTCCGCTGATCTCCCGTGCTGATCGTGCCATACCGGACCGGCCCGTTGACCGTGCCGCATTCGACGCGCCGGTGGCTCTGTGTCCCTTCCTCCGCATGCCTGCAGTATGACGCCACTCACACCCTCGCCCGATCGCCCGTCATGGTGGACCGTTGGTCGAAGGGAGAGGGGACGCCATCCAGCAGGAACACCGCCCGGACCGGAGCGATACATGACAAAGGGGCGCCGACTCGTCGAGGCCGACCTCGTCGAGGCCGACAGAGTGGCATTAGATTCATTTAAAGAAGTTAAATTCATTTTCCGCAGAGCGAGGCCGGCGTGACGACGCCGAGCCCCCTGCACCCCCCGTCCGAGGAGAGCTGGCGGCACGTCGAGCACGCCGTGCGCGGGAAGTGGGCGGCACCCAGCGCCTACGCCGTCGTGCTCGTCGACGACGCCGGGTCCCCGACCTCCGTCGTCGGGACGTTCCCCGGCCCGATGTCAGCCGAGATGTACGGGCGGATCGTCGGCGCCGACTTCCGCGTCGTACGGGTGGACCCGGCCGATCCGGGGATCTGACCGCGCGGGCCGCCGGCCCGCGAACACGAACGCCGGCTGGAATCGCGAAACCGGGGTTCCACGGGCCCGAAATGCTGATGCCCGAAGCCGGTTCGGGCTTCGGGCATCAGCATTCGGGAACCAGGGATCAGTACGGTCCGCCAGCGGCCAGAAGCGGCGTCGACCGCCGGCGGGCGCGAATCAGACGGGGCGACGGATCAGCGGAAGGCCGGCAGAACCTCGCGCTCGAACAGGCGCAGGCTGTCCCACGCCGACTCGGGCGGCATTCCCCCGCACAGCGGGTGGAGCTGGGTGAACGCGAATGACGCGGCCTTCTGCTCGGCCACGAGCTGCTCGGGCGTCAGCACCCGGTACTGCCCGGTCGTGCGCAGATGGTCGGCATCGACAGCCGTGCGGTACGGAGAGGCCGCGTTGTTCTGGGCCTGCCAGACGCCGTAGGCGTTCGTCTCGTGGAGGAAGAACGGCGACATTCGCTTCCAGCCCTCGTCGGCGTCCTCGGCGAGCGCGGTGACCTGGTTAGGGCCGATCGGGCTCGGTCCGGGATCGGGCCGGCCGAGCTTCTGGACCTCGTCGCGGTAGAACTCCCAGACCTCCGGCACCGAGGGGACGAAGCCGTCGGCGATGCGCGCCGCGCGACGGGCGGCCGGCTCGCTGCTGCCACCGAGCGAGATCTGCGGGCCGCCGGGGCGGAAGGGACCGGGGGTGAGGTGGACCGTCCGGCCGCGGTATTCGAACGGCTCGCCGGAGAACGCGGCCTTGAGGGTCGTCACGGTCTCGGTCACCCGGCGCCCGCGTTCGGACATCGGGATGTCGAACATGGCGAACTCCTCGCGGACGTACCCGCCCGCGACGATCAGGTCGACGCGACCCTTGCTGATGTTGTCGAGGAAGATCAGGTCCTCGGCGAGGCGCAGCGGGTCGTGAAACGGTGCGATGAGCGCCGCGATACGGAAGCGCACCTTGGTGGTGCGGGCGGCCATCGCCGCGAGCATCGGGATCGGGCTGGGAAGGTAGCCGTCCGGCGAGCCGTGGTGCTCCGAGACCGCGATGGTCACGCAGCCCAGCTGGTCAGCCCACTCGGCCATGTCGAGGGCCGCCGCGTAACGGTCGGCCATGGTCGTACCGGCGAGGTCCGGATTACGGAAGTCGAAGCGTAAGGCGAACAGCACGGCCGGAGAGTAACAGGAATCAGATCCGTGCGATCGGCACTCGACGTTCAGCCGTCATGGGCCGACGCCCGCACGTCACCGGCCGGCGCGGATGGATCACCGAACGTCGTGGATGGGTCACCGGCCGGCGCGGACAGGTCATGGTGGATGGGGCCGGACAGCTGCCGTAGCTGGGCGCCCGATCCCCCGTGCCGCGTCGCGATGATCTCCGCGGCGATGGAGATCGCGGTCTCCTCCGGTGTGCGCCCCCCGATGTCCAGGCCGATGGGCGCGTGCAGGCGGGCCAGGTCGGCGTCGGAGAAGCCGAGCTCCCGCAGCCGCCGCGCGCGGTCGGCGTTGGTGCGGCGCGAGCCCATGACGCCGAGGTAGGCCAGCGGCCGGCGCAGCGCGACCTCCAGGAGCGGCACGTCGAACTTCGGATCGTGGGTGAGGACGCAGACGGTCGTGCGCTCGTCCACCGCCGTCGCGGCGAGGTAGCGGTGCGGCCAGTCGACGACCACCTCGTCGGCCTCGGGGAACCGCCTGCGGGTGGCGAACGTCGCCCGTGCGTCGCACACGGTCACCCGGTAGCCGAGGAAGGCGCCCACCCTGGCCAGGGCGGCGGCGAAGTCGATGGCACCGAAGACGATCAGCCGCGGCCGCGGCGCGTAGGAGGCGACGAAGACGGCACTGTCGTCACCGCGCCGCTCGCCGTCCGGGCCGTAGCGGACGATGCCCGTCCGGCCCTGCTCCAGCATCCCGCGCGCGTCGTCGCGGACGGCCGTGTCGAACCGCGCGCTGCCGAGGGTGCCCTCGACGGAGCCCGGCCGGACGACGAGGCGGGACCCGACGGTGCTGGTGCCCACCCCGCTGACCAGCGTCGCGACCGCGACCGGCCGGCCGTCCCGGACGTCGGCGAGGATCCCGCCGAGCTCGGGGAACGTCCGCCGGCTCACCGCCTCGACGAAGACGTCGATGATGCCCCCGCAGGTGAGGCCCACCGCGAACGCGTCGTCGTCACTGACCCCGTAGCGCTGCAGGACGGGGACGGACGTCGCGCGGCACTGCTCGGCCAGGTCGTACACGGCCCCCTCGACGCAGCCGCCCGAGACACTGCCCACGACCGAGCCGTCCGGGGTGACAGCCATCGCCGCGCCCGGCTGGCGCGGGGCCGACTTCCAGGTGCCGACGACCGTCGCCAGGCCCACGGTCTCCCCCGCCTGCCACCAGCTCTCGAGGTCGGGGAGCACGTCACGCATCGGAGATCACCTCGGCAAGTCCTCGCAGTGCCTGGAACGTATGCCCGGCCAGCAGGTCGTCCACGTGGGGAAGCGCCGCGGACATACCTGCGGCGGTCGGCGTGAACCCGTCCCGGCCGGTGTGCGGGTTCACCCAGAGGACCCGGTGCGCGAGCCGGGCCAGCCGGGCCATCTGCTCGGCGAGCAGGGTGACGTCGCCGCGCTCCCACCCGTCGGACACGATCACCACGACCGCCTGGCGGGCGGTGCCCCGCTGCCCCCACAGGTCGAGGAAGGCGCGCAGCGACTCCCCGAGGCGGGTGCCGCCGCTCCAGTCGGGAATCGCCTCGCCGGCCGCCCGCAGGGCCTCCCCCGCGTCCCGCAGCCGCAGCGGACGGGTGAGTCGCGTCAGCCTGGTCCCACAGGTGAACACCTCGGTGGCGAACGGGGCGACCCGGACGGCGGCGTGCGCGAAGCGCAGCATCACGTCGGCGTAGGGGCTCATGGAACCGCTGACGTCGACGAGGAACACCAGCCGCCGGGGCCGTACCCGCGGGCGCGCGCGGACGAGCTCACCGGGCTCGCCGCCGTCGCGCAGCATGGCGCGCACGGTGCGGCGCGGGTCGAGCCCGCGGTTCCCGCCGGGCCGGCGCCGGCGGCTGGGACGGGACCCGACCCGGGGGGCGAGCAGGCCGACGAGCCGGTCGATCTCGGCCCGCTCCGCCGGGCTGAGGTCCGCGACGTCGCGGCGGCGCAGCAGCTCGACGTCGCTCGCGCCGACGGGGAGCGGGTCGGCCGGGCTGTCGTCACCGTCGTCGCGCGCGGTGCCGGCGCCGCTGGACGGCCAGACCCGCACCGCCCGCGACGACGGCGCGACGGCCCCGGCGGCGGCCTGCCCGGGCAGCCCGTCGAGGCGCCCGCGGAACCACTCGTCGAACAGCGCGTCGTAGCGCGGCAGGTCGTCCGGTTCGGCGCACAGCGCCAGGCGACCGGCCCAGTACACGTCGGCGGCGCTGGTGGGATCGAGGTGGGTGAGTGCCTGCACCGCCGTCGCGACCCGGCTCGCGTCCGCCGCCGCGCCGGCGCCGCGCAGCGCGCGGGCGAACCCGGTCAGGGCGACCAGCGGGTCCGGTTCGGCGAGCGGACCCCCGGCGGACGGACCCGCGGCGGACGGCCGCGCGTTCACGTCAGCCCGCCGACGATCTCGCCCAGCTCCCGCTCTGCGCGGACGATGTCCTCCCGGTACTTCAGCACCGCGCCCAGCGTCATCCGCGCCGCCTCCCCGTCGAGGCGGGAGCGGCCGAGGGTGTGCAGGGCCAGCGCCCAGTCGATCGTCTCGGCGATGCCGGGCGGCTTGAGCAGGCCCGCCTCCCGCAGCCACGCGGTGGCCCGGGCGACGTCCGCGACGAGCTGGCGCGCCGCGCCCGGCACCCGCCGCCGGACGATCTCCACCTCCCGGGCGAAGTCCGGATGGTCCAGCCACAGGTAGAGGCAGCGGCGCTTCAGCGCGTCGTGCACCTCACGGGTCCGGTTCGAGGTGATCACCGTCAGCGGCGGGACGTCCGCCCGGATCGTGCCGATCTCCGGGACCGTCACCGAGCCCTCGGCGAGCACCTCGAGCAGGAACGCCTCGAACTCGTCGTCAGCGCGGTCGATCTCGTCGACGAGCAGGACGGCGGGGCTCTGCTCGAGTGCCTGCAGCACCGGGCGGGCGATCAGGAAGCGGCGGTCGTACAGCGAGGCCTCGATCTCGCCCGGGTCCGCGCTGCCGGCGGCGGCACGCAGGTGGAGGACCTGGCGCGGGAAGTCCCAGTCGTAGAGCGCCTGGCTCACGTCGATGCCCTCGTAGCACTGCAGGCGGATCAGGCGGGCCTGGCAGACCGTGGCCAGTGCGTGCGCCAGCGCGGTCTTGCCGACGCCGGGGTCGCCCTCCACGAACAGCGGCCGGCCCATCCGCAGGGCGAGGAACGCGGCGGTGGCGACGCCCTCGTCCGGCACGTACCCGGCCGCGTCGAGCGCACCGGCCACCGCCGCCGGGTCGGCGAAGTCACGTAACGGCATGACGGCGAGTTTGACATCCTCCCCGCCCCGGTTCCCGCCACGCGGGCGGGACCAGACTGACCGACGGGACCAGACTGGCCGGCATGACCGGACACGCACCGGCCCGGATCGTCGCGGCCGTGCTCGCGGCGGGCGGCGGCAGCCGGATGGGCGCGCCGAAGGCCGAGCTCGTCGTGGGCGGGGCGCGGCTGGTGGACCGCGCGGTGGCCGCCGCGCGGGACGCCGGCTGCCGCTGGATCATCGCGGTGGTCCGGGACGGCACGGCCGTTCCAGGCGCGGACGTCGTGGTGAACCCTGACCCCGGCCGCGGGCAGCGCAGCTCGCTCACACTCGCGCTGGACCGCGCCCGCGGCCCGGCGCCCACTGCCGATACGGCGGGGGTAAACGCGGTCGCGGTGCTGCTGGTCGACACCCCCGGGATCGGCGCGGACGCGGTGCGCGCCGTCCTGGCGGCCTGGCGGCCGGGCCGGGTCGCCGTCGGCCGCTACGGCGGCCGGCGCGGACATCCGATCGTCATGGCGCCGCGGCTGTGGCGCGAGGCGATCGCGCTCGCCGGTGCCGACGAGGGTGCGCGCCGCTTCCTCGCCGCGCACCCGGATCTGGTCGACGAGGTGCCGGTCCCGGGTGATCCCGCCGACCTCGACACCCCGGAGGATGTACGGCGCTGGCCCGGTTCCCGCCCGTCCGCGGCCGGCACCGCCGCGGACGCGCCCTCCTGAGCGGTCGCCCAACATCGTCGAGCCCGGACGGCTAGAGTCGTGCGCCGGCGGCATGTGAGACGTACGCGACATCTGTGACGTACGCGGTATGCCGGCTATCCGACCGTCCGGCCGTCCGGCGCACGAACGGAGCAGGTGCTCATGCGCGAGACCACCGCGGCGCGTTATGCGGGCACCCGGGTCCAGCGGGTGGAGGACGGGCGCCTGCTCACCGGGCACGGCACGTTCGTGGACGACGTCCGGCGGCCGGGCATGCTGCACACCTGCTTCGTGCGCAGCCCGTTCACCCACGCCCGCGTCACCCATGTCGACATCTCGGCCGCGCTGGACCTCCCCGGTGTCCACGCCGTGTTCCTCGCCGCCGATCTCAACCCGGACATCCGCGAGCAGTGGTACACCTCGATGGGCAAGGACATCCCGGACACGCCCCGGCCGGCGCTCGCCTCGGACGAGGTCCGCTTCGTCGGCGACCCGGTCGCCCTGGTGATCGCCGAGAGTCGGTACATCGCCGAGGACGCGACCGAGCTGGTCGAGGTCGACTACGACCCGCTGCCCGCCGTCGCCGACTACCGCGACGCCGAGACGGCGGACGCCCTGGTGCACGAGGCCTACCCCGGCAACGTCGCCGGGAGGATGGGCGGCCCGCCGCCGGCCGCGGCCGAGGAGGTCTTCGCCGCCGCGGCGCACGTCGCCGACGAGACCATCTACCAGCAGGGCTACGCCGCGGTGCCGATCGAGACCCGCGGGCTGGTCGTCGAGTGGTCCGCCGGTGAGCTCACGATCTGGGCTGCGACGCAGGCCCCGCACGAGGTCCGGGCGTTCTGCGCCCGGCTGCTCGACCTGCCCGAGCAGTGCGTCCGGGTCATCATGCGCGACACCGGCGGCGGCTTCGGCCAGAAGGTCATCCCGCTGCGCGAGGACATGTGCGTCATGCTGGCGGCCCGCAAGGTCCCCGCCGCGATCAAGTGGATCGAGGACCGGCGCGAGAACCTGATGTCGGCCGGCCAGGCCCGCCACGAGCACGGCCGGGCGCGGATGGCGTTCGCCGCCGACGGCGAGATCCTCGCCGCCCACATCGACCACGCCCAGGACGTCGGCTCCTACCCCAGCCCGTGGCCGGTCGGGACGTCGGCGGCCGTCGGGATGATCTTTCCGGGCCCGTACCGGATCCCCCAGGCCACCTGGTCGACGGTCTCGCTGTTCTCGAACACCAGCGGCCGGACGGCCTACCGGGGCCCCTGGCAGTTCGAGTCGATGGCCCGCGAGGTGCTCCTCGACATCGCCGCCCGGCAGATGGGCCTCGACCCGGTCGCGCTGCGCTGGCGCAACCTGCTCGGCCTGGCCGACATGCCGTACGTGAACCCGTGCGGGATGCCCTACGACCACATGTCCCCGCGGGAGACCTTCGACCTAGCGTTGGAGATGCTCGACTACGGGGCGTTCCGCCGCGAGCAGCACGAGGCCCGCGCGGCCGGCCGCTACCTCGGGGTCGGCACCTGCAGCTATGTGGAGCCCACCTCGACCGGGATGGGGTACTACGCCACCGAGGGCGCCACGATCCGCATCGAGCCGTCCGGCGCGGTGAACGTCTATGTGGCCGGCGGCTCGACCGGCAACAGCATCGAGACGACGGTGGTGCAGCTGACCGCCGACGCGCTGGGCGTCGACCTCGACCAGGTCGCCACGATCCAGGGCGACACGGCGGTCACGCCGTTCGGCGCCGGCACCGCCGGCAGCCGCAGCGGCTCAAGGTCACGCTGCTGCGCCACATCGTCGGCGAGGACGTCGGCCCGATGATCAACCCGAACGTCGTCGAGGGGCAGATCGCCGGCGGAACCGTGCAGGGCATCGGCGGCGCCCTGCTGGAGAACCTCGCCTACGACCCCGACGGCAACCCGCTCGCCTCGACGTTCGTCGACTACCTCCTCCCGACGACCACCGAGGTCCCGACGATCGAGTACGGCCACCTGGAGACCCCCGCGCCCGACCCGGGAGGCTACAAGGGGGTCGGCGAGGGCGGCGCGATCGGCTCGGCCCCGGCGGTCGTCAACGCCGTAGCCGACGCGCTGGCCCCGTTCGGAGTGAAGATCACAAGTTTGCCCGCCAGCCCCGCGACGATCGTCTCGCTGCTGGAGAAGGCGCGCCGGTCGTCCGCGGCGCCGACACCGTGAGGACATAAGCAGTGGAGCTGACCAACGAGTTCCGGGTCGCCGTGCCGATCGACCGGGCATGGGACGTGCTGACCGACCTCGAACTGATCGCACCGTGCATGCCGGGCGCCGAGCTGTTGTCGGTCGAGGGCGAGGAGTACCGCGGCGCGGTCAAGGTGAAGGTCGGGCCGATCACCGCCCAGTACAAGGGCAAGGCCACCTTCCAGGAGAAGGACCACGCCGCCCACCGGGCCGTGATCAGGGCTGACGGCCGCGAGACCCGCGGCCAGGGCAACGCCAGCGCGGTCATCACCGCCACCCTCACCGAGGACGGCGACGCGACCGCCGTCCGGCTCTCCACCGACCTCACCATCTCCGGCAAGGCCGCGCAGTTCGGCCGCGGCGTGCTCGCCGACGTGAGCGCCAAGCTGCTCCGGCAGTTCGTCCAGTGCCTGGAGAGCAACGTCCTCTCCGCGGCCCCCGCCTCCGTACCCGACTCAGCACCTGACGACACTCCCGTTGCCGCGGCGGACGTTCCCGCTCCTCACCAGGAAGCTGCCACGCGCCCCGCTCCGCGCCCGGCCGGCGGGGACATCACAGCCGCCCGCGCGGAGGCGCGCGGCCAGGAGCCCGTCCCGGTGAACCTGCTCGGGACGATCGCCGTGCCCGTGGCGAAGCGGATGGCACCGGTCGCGGCGGTGCTCGTCGTCGCCCTGTGGCTGATCCGGCGCGCGGGACGGCCCCGGCGCTAACCGTCCGCGCTGGTTGCACCGGTGGCCGCGGCGCGGCGCACCGCCTCGAGGATTCCCTGGTAGCCGGTGCAGCGGCAGTAGTTCCCCGACAGGCCCTCGCGGATCTCCTCGTCCGACGGGCTCGGGATGTCGCGCAGCAGCGCGGTGATGGAAATGACGAAACCCGGGGTGCAGAAGCCGCACTGCAAGCGCCTTCGCCGGGCCCACCCGGCTCAGTGGACCGGCAGGGGTGCGGTGGTCAGTGGAGGCGGTGTGCAGAGGATGCGCTGGTGTTCGTCAGCACTGTGTCTTGCTGGTGGTTCCGGTGGACCGGGCGCCGCGGTGGTGCAGCCAGGCGACGAGTTCGTTGGCTCCGGTGCGTTGGGCGGCGTCGAGAGGTGTCAGGTCGTCGTAACCGACCCAGTTGATGTCGGCGCCGTGGTCGAGGAGGTATTCGGCGGTGCGGCGTTGGCCGCCGTGGCAGGCGCTCCAGAATGCGCGGGTGGTGTCTTCGGCGGTCGGGGGCGGTGTCGCGTCGAAGGCGGCGGTGAGGCGGTCGAGCAGGTCGAGGGCGGCGGCGTGCCAGAGGGTGGTGCTGGCGCCGCGTTCGACGAGCCGCCGGGCGGCTTTCCACTGGCCGAAGGCGCAGGCGTCGTCGAGCGGGGTGCCGCCGCCGATGACCGCACCTTCGGCCTCGATGTCGGCTCCGGCGTCGAGCAGCGCGTCGAGGACGGCGACGTCGTCGCTGCTGGCGGCCCAGTGCAGCGGGGTTTCCGTGTGGGGCCCGGTGAACCGGGCGTCGACGTCGGCGCCCGCCTCGACCAGGGTGGCCACGGTGGCGGGGCCGTTCGGGTAGTGGCCGGGCCAGTCGGTGGCGACGTGAAGCATGGTCCGGGACATCCCCTGGTCCCCCTCGTCTCCGAGGTGAACGGTGGCAAGTTCGGGGTGGTCGGCGAGTAGCTGGCGCAGTGTGGGCAGGTCGCCGGCGTGGACGGCGGCGACCGCGGCGACGGCGCGCGGGTCGTCGGTGCTGATGAACACAGCCGGTCCTCTCGCTTTGTGACCGGCACGTGCCGGCGGCGGGCGTCGTCGCCCGGGTCGAGTGTTGCCGGGCGTGAAAGGTCGGTCAACGCTGGTGTGGGCCACTCGCTCTGACCGGACGGAGGCGAGGGTGACGGTGCTTGTCGAACTGCTCTATGTCACGGACTGCCCGAACTACCGGCCGTTGCTGGCCCACCTGGGTTACCTGCTGACACGTGCGGGCGTGCACGAGCCGGTGCGGCTCGTCGAGGTCGAAGGTCCCGAGAGGGCGCGGACGCTGCGGTTCCTGGGCTCGCCGACGCTGCGGGTCGACGGCCGCGACGTCGACCCGTCGGCGGCGAGCCGGATCGACTACGGGTTGCAGTGCCGGGTCTATCCCACCGCCGACGGCTTGCGCGGCAGTCCGCCGGACGACTGGGTGCTCGACGCGGTCACGGACGCCGCCGGGGGCCGCTAGTGCGCTGGCCATGAACG
>NZ_SJXI01000203.1:0-1202 GCF_004337455.1 Parafrankia sp. BMG5.11
GGCGGTGCTGTGCACCGACGGCCCGGTCCGGACGCTGGTCGACCTGACGCTGGCCCCGGAGCACCGTCGCGGCCACGGAGCCTTGTACGACGGGCTGAACAGCGGCCGATTAGAGATCGCCCGGCTGCGACGTGCGCTCGCGGACCTTCCGCTGCCCGCGGCCGCCGACGGACGACTCGTGCTGGCCGTCGATGTCAGTCCGTGGCTGCGCTCGGACGCGCCGACCAGCGCGCAGCGGCTGTTCTGCCATGTGCACGGGCGGGCGAAGAACCAGTCCCAGCTGATCCCGGGCTGGCCGTACTCCTTCGTAGCCGCCCTCGAAACCGGCCGGACGTCGTGGACCGCGGTCCTGGACGCGGTGCGCCTCGGCCCCGACGACGACGCCACAGCGGTGACCGCCGACCAGCTCCGGGCGGTCGTGGGCCGCCTGACCTCAGCCGGACACTGGCACGACGGCGACCCGAACATCCTGATCGTGATGGACGCCGGGTATGACGTGACCCGGCTGGCGTTCGTCCTGGCCGACCTGCCCGTCGAGGTCCTCGGCCGGATCCGTTCCGACCGTGTCCTGCGGCTCCCCAAACCACCGAGACAGCCAGGTACCAACGGCCGTCCGCCCAAGCACGGCCCCGAGTTCGCCCTCGACAGGCCCGCGACCTGGCCCGAACCGCAGCACACCACCATCACCAACACCAGCCGCTACGGCACCGCCACCGCGACCAGCTGGAACCGGCTACACCCCCGGCTCACCCACCGCACCTGCTGGCTCGACCACCCCGGCGACCTGCCGATCATCGAAGGGACCCTCATCCGCCTGCAGGTCGACCACCTGCCCGGCGACCGAGACCCCACGCCCGTCTGGCTGTGGACCTCCGCCACCAACGCCACCGCCGCCGACATCGACCGCGCCTGGCAGTCATTCCTGCGCAGGTTCGACCTGGAACACACCTTCCGGCTGTTCAAACAGACCCTCGGCTGGACCCGCCCGAAGATCCGCACCCCGCAGGCCGCCGACCGCTGGACCTGGCTAATCATCGCCGCCCACACCCAGCTCCGCCTCGCCCGACCCCTGACCCGCGACCTACGCCGCCCCTGGGAGAAACCCGCCCCACCAGGACGGCTCACCCCCGCCCGAGTCCGACGAGGATTCCGGAACATCCGCGCGATCATGTCCCTCCCCGCCAACGCACCGAAACCCACCA
>NZ_SJXI01000204.1:0-1749 GCF_004337455.1 Parafrankia sp. BMG5.11
CGTATCCATTCACGGGTCCGCGCGGCTGGTCCGCTGAGCTGGGTTGATGTGTTGGGATGACACGCTGGGGCCGTTGCTTGATCGGGTCGGCGGTCTGGTGATGATCGTGGGCTGTGGCTGACCCGTCCGTGTCGTTGGAGTCGCGGGTTCGGGCTGCCGAGGAGCGGGTCGGCGCGCTTGCGGAGGAGAACCGGCGGCTGGCGGAGACGAACGGCCGGCTGCGGCGGGTGATCCAGGACATGGCCGAGCGGCACGAGGTGGAGCTGGCCGCGGAGCGGGCGGCGCGGGAGCGTCTGGAGTTGCAGGTCGCGGAGCTTGCGCGGCGGGTCGGGATGGACAGCTCGAACTCCTCGACTCCGCCGTCGAAGGAGCCACTGGCCGCGAAGGAGAAGCGGAAGGCGACCAGGGCGGCGTCCCAGCGGGTGCGGTCGAAGGACCGCAAGCCGGGTGGGCAGCCTGGTCGGGACGGTGCGCGGCTGGCACCGGCCGACGATCCGGACCGGACCGAGACGGCGGTCCCGCCGGCCGAGTGCTCGTCGTGCCGGGCAGACCTGTCTGGCGGTCGGGACGCCGGGGCGGGCTGGGCGCAGGTCTGGGACCTGCTGCCCGCGGTGCTGGAGAAGGTGCACTGGGTGCTGCCGCGGCGGCGCTGCGGCTGCTGCGGGAAGGTCACGACCGCGTCGGTGCCGTTCGCCCGGCCGGGGTGTGTGACGTACGGGCCGCACCTGAACGGCGCGGCGGTGCTGCTGGTCTCGGAGGGCAACGTGCCCGTCGAACGGGCCGCGGCGCTGATCGACGGGCTGGTCGGGGTGGCGGTGTCGTCCGGGTTCGTCGCCCGCGCGAACGCCCGCCTGGGCGAGCGGCTCGACGCCGCCGGGTTCGACGCGGCGATGAGGAAGGCGCTGGCCGCCGAGCCGGTGCTGTGCGCGGACGAGACCCCGGTCAACCTGTGGCACAAGGACCGTGGCGCCGACGGCGCCGAACTGGCCGGCAGCCCGCACGTCGTCACGGTGCGCACCCCGGCCCCGGGGCTGGTCTGGTACGCCCCCGTCCACTCCCGCTCCTCGAAGGCACTCAAGGACCTGGGCGTGCTCGACGGCTTCACCGGCCACCTCGTCCGCGACGACTACTCCGGCTGGGCGCAGTTCGACGCCCAGCCCGCAGGCGTCCAGCAGTGCCTCGCCCACATGATCAGACATCTCCAGGGTGTCTGGGACCTCCACCACGACGAGCAGCGCTGGGCCCGCCGCGTCCAGGACGTCCTGCGCGAGGCCCACACCGCCGTCACCACCGCGACCGCCGCCGGCGATGACCACCTCGACCCCGACCTGCTCACGGCCCTGCGCGCCCGCTACGACAAGGACGTCGAGTGGGGCCGGATCACCAACCGCTGCCGCGACTGGCACGACGGCAACCACCCCGGACACAAACTCGCCCGACGACTCGCGGACAAGGCCGACCAGGTCTGGTTGTTCACGAAGAACTTCGCCGTTCCCTGGACGAACAACCCGGCAGAGCAGGCCCTACGCGGCCCGAAACGCCACCAGGCCGTCTCCGGCTACTGGCACCGCCCAGCGACCCTGGGCGCCTACTGCCGCGTCCGCTCCTACCTCGTCTCCGCCCGCGACCACGGCATCCGCGCCCTCGACGCCATCCACGACGCCCTCGCCGGCCGGCCCTGGCTACCAACCCCGGTCGCTACCGCAGCCTGAAACAGCATCAACACGGGTCGCACCCGTGAATGGACAC
>NZ_SJXI01000205.1:0-1303 GCF_004337455.1 Parafrankia sp. BMG5.11
GATGTGGGTTGGTCGTTGGTGCGGGGCCGGGCGGCGTTGGAGTACCGGGCCGTGGTGTTCGGGGAGCGGGGCGCTGGCGACGCCCAGGTCGGTGGGGACCGGCTGGCCGGGCTGCGTGCGCTGGCGGCGGACGAGCCCGTGGAGACGGTGGTGCGGGGGCGGGTTGGCACAGGTGGTGATCGGGTGGTGTGGGTGTTCCCGGGACAGGGGGCGCAGTGGGTGGGGATGGGCGTGGAGCTGCTGGATGCCTCGGCGGTGTTCGCGGGTCGGATCGCCGAGTGCGCGGCGGCTTTGGCGCCGTTCGTGGACTGGTCGCTGGTCGACGTCCTGCGGGGGGCCTCGGATGCCCCGGGTGCCGCCGGGATCGCGGGTGTCGGGGGGGTTGTGGGTGCTGGGGGTGCGGGTTTGCTGGAGCGGGTGGATGTGGTGCAGCCGGTGTCGTGGGCGGTGGCGTTGGGGTTGGCGGCGGTGTGGGAGTCGTGGGGGGTGTGCCCGGATGTGGTGGTGGGGCATTCGCAGGGGGAGATCGTCGCGGCGTGTGTGGCGGGGCTGTTGTCGTTGGAGGACGGGGCGCGGGTGGTGGCGGCCCGCAGTCGGGTGATCGCGGGGGAGCTGGCTGGGTGCGGGGGCATGGCGTCTGTGGCGCTACCGGTGGGTGGGGTGGAGGTTCGGTTGCGGGAGTGGGCTGGTCGGTCGGGGGTGGGGGCTGGTCGGGTGGAGGTGGCGGCGGTGAACGGGCCGTCGGCGACGGTGGTCGCCGGGGAGCCTGCGGGGTTGGATGAGCTGCTGTCCGTGTGGGAGGCGGAGGGTGTTCGGGTTCGTCGGTTGCCGGTGGACTACGCGTCGCACACGGTGCAGGTGGACCGGGTGCGCGACCGGCTGATCGCGGAGCTGGCCGGGATCGTCCCGCGTGTGGGGACTGTCGAGATGTGGTCCACGGTCACCGGCTCCCCGGTTGTTTCCGGGCAGCTTGACGGGGAGTACTGGTTCCGGAACCTGCGGTCGACCGTCCGTCTGCATGAGGTCGCCGACGCGTTGGTGGGCGAGGGGCACCGGGTGTTCGTGGAGATCAGCCCGCATCCGGTGCTGACCGCGGCGATCATCGAGACGGCCGAGGCGGCCGGTGTCCCGGACGCTGTGGTCGTGGGGTCGCTGCGGCGCGGCGACGGCGGGCTGGACCGGCTGGCGGCCGGGGCGGCGCAGCTGTGGGTGCGCGGTGTTCCGGTGGACTGGGCCCCGCTGGTGGCCGGCGGCCGGCAGGTGGACCTGCCGACCTACCCCTTCCAGAACCAGCGCTACTGGC
>NZ_SJXI01000206.1:0-1503 GCF_004337455.1 Parafrankia sp. BMG5.11
TTCGTCGAGTACGAGATCTGCGACCAGTCGATCCTGGTGGTGCGGCAGCCCGATCTTTCGGTCAAGGCCTTCCACAACGCCTGCCGACACCGGGCTACCCAGCTGTGTTCGGGTTCCGGGCGGCTGCCCGGTGGGCAGATCGTGTGTCCGTTCCATGGCTGGCGGTGGAATCTCGACGGAAGTAACTCGTTCGTGTATGGCGCGGAGGGGTTCGCGCCGGAGATCCTGCGCCCGGAGGACATTCGGCTGCGGGAGTGCAGGGTCGACACGTGGGGTGCCTGCGTGTGGATCAACATGGATCCGGATGCCCGTCCGTTGCGGGAGGCGTTGGCGCCGGTAGCGGGGTTGCTGGACGCGGTGTGCGTGGAGAACATGCGGGTGTGGTGGTGGAAGGAGACGATCCTCAACGCGAACTGGAAGGTGGCTCAGGAGGCGTTCCACGAGGGTTACCACGTGATGGGGACGCATCCGCAGCTCACGTTCGGTCTGGGTGACGACTATCCGTTCGCGAATGTCGAGTACACCGCGTTCGAGAACGGCCACGGTCGTTTCCAGGGCCGGTTCGACCCGACCGCGGGCGGCGTCTCCCAGGGGCGTGGTGGGGAGGCGTTTCTGGAGCGGTCGCGGATCCTGTGGGAGGGGCAGGACGCGATGACCCTCGAACGTGACCTGAACGTCTTCCGGGGGATGCGTAACCGGGTTCCGCCCGGTGAGGACTTCCCGACGGCGGCGATCAAGGCGTTGTTCGACTACGCCGAGGGTGCTGGTATCCCGCTGCATCCGACACCGGAGGGTATGCGGATGTGGGGTGGCGGGGTTTTCCTGTTCCCGAACTTCCTCATGCTTCCCCAGTTCGGTAACGCGTTGTCGTACCGGGTCCGCCCCTACAACGACGACCCCGAGTGGTGCCGTTTCGAGGTGTGGTCGTTGACGATGTACCCGGAGGGGGAGGAGCCCGGCCGGGCGAAGCTGAAGGGCCGCTTCGCCTCCGACGACACCGAGAACTGGGGTCTGATCCCGCGTCAGGACTTCAGCAACATCGCAAGCCAGCAACGCGGCCTGCATTCGCGTAGCTACCGTGAGCACCGTCTCGCCACCGAGATGGAGCAGCTCATCAGCAACATGCACTCCGAACTCGACCGGTACCTCGCCGGCTGAGGCAGCGTACCGAAACCATCCACTCCCTGGAGGGGCACCGTGTCGAAGTCGGATGCCAGCTACGACCATGCCGTTGACGTCGTTGTCGTGGGCTCGGGCGGTGGTCTGTGCGGCGCCGTGGCCGCGGCGGCGAGCGGCCTGGACACGCTGGTGATCGAGAAGCAGTCGATGATCGGCGGGTCCACGGCCATGTCAGGCGGCGTGCTGTGGCTGCCGGACAACCCGCTCATGCAGGCCGACGGCGTTCCCGACTCCCTTGAGGACGCGCTGGCGTACTTCGAGTCGGTGGTCGGGGACGTAGGACCCGCCTCGTCGCGGGAGCGGCGGCTCGCCTACATCGACGAA
>NZ_SJXI01000207.1:0-2311 GCF_004337455.1 Parafrankia sp. BMG5.11
GTAGGGTAACCTAACCTAAATTCACAACAGGTCGGCCTGGACAGGCACCTACCTGATCGGACAGTCCCTCCGCCTACTGCATGCGCCCGGACAAGGCTCGGCCGACGGTGGAGACCTCGCCACGCCGCGGCCGGTCGGTAGGTGTGAACGTCGACGGACGGCTGGGTAGCCCGGAACCACCAGGTGTACGGAACGCGCGTTCGACTCGGGAAGCGATGCCGCTGCCGGTGTGGTCACGGGGCATCATCCCTGGTCAGGGTCGCATGGCGACCGGTCGAACAGTGATTTCAGGGCCGGCAACCAAGATCCAGCGGTTTTTATTGTGGTGCGTTAGGTCCACCTGGTAGGTCGATGGGTAGGCGCGACGGTGGCGTCTGGCTGAGCGTCTTTTTAGTTGAGGGCGTTCGTGCTCGCGGCGGGGGTGGGTGAGGAGTCGGGGATGGTGGGGAGGTGCAGGACGGAGCCGCCGGTGCCGGTGGCGACGGTCACGTCGACGGGTGCGGGGTTGGGGGTGAGGGTGTCGGCGGCGCCGCCGGAGAGCCGGATGGCGATGCGGTGGCCAGCGGCGAATCGATAGTGGTCCGCGCGGATCTGCAGGTCGAACGTGATGAGTGTGCCGACGGGTGCCGGTGTCGGTGTGGTGTGCGAGGTGCGGTGGCTTGCGCGCAGGAATCCGTTGTTCACCAGGGCTGAGGTGCCATCCGGGGCGATGTCGAGGAGTTCGGCGTAGAGGTTGGCGTCGGGGCCGGACAGGGATGCCCGCAGGGTGAGTGCGGGGTGGCCGAGCATCGACGTCGCCTGGGTGAGCGGTGCGGTTTGGAACGTGGCTGATCCGGCGGGGCTTGCCGGGTCGGCGGGCTGGTGGAACGTGGCGGACCCGCTCGTGCGGCGGTCTGCGGACAGTGTGCCGTCCTGGCTCAGGGACAGCGTCTGCGTCCGGGCGCCATTTTTGGGGTTGTAGTTCGAGACCTCGCGCCAGCCGTCGCCGATACCGGCGGGGCCTTCGTAGCTCACGAAGGTGGGGCGGGTCGGGATCGGGACGTCGGGCAGGTTCTTGACCCAGCGGTCGAACCATGCCAGCAGCAGGCCGGGAGCGAGTCCCTCGGGGTTACACAGGCCCGGGCAGTTGGGGAAGGCGATCGGTGAGAGATGCTGCCAGGGTCCGTAGATCGCCCAGGTCCGGTTGAGAGCACCTTCGATGTTGGCCAGGGTGCCCGATCTGAAGTACTGGTCTCCCCACCCGCCGACGGTGAGCACGGGAACTTTGATCGCGCTGTAGCGGCCGGCGAAGGATCGCTCCTGCCAGTAGGAGTCGAAGGTCGGGTGCTCGCGGTTGGCGGCGTACTCAGCGGCGGCGTCGATACGGCCCTGGCTGAGGAGCTGGGCAGTACCGGGCCAGTTGTCGATGGTCCCGCCCTCGGTGGTCTTGATGCCGCCCGGGTAGATGACGTCGTCGTAGAGGCTCGCTGGGGGTTGGAGGGGCGCGATGGCCAGCAGGTGCGGCGCCTGCTCGATGGCGGCGCCGTAGGTGGTCTGGCCGCCGTAGCTCTCGCCGAACATGCCGATGCGCCCGTCGGAGAACGGCTGAATCGCCAACCATTCGATGAGGTCACGGGCGTCTCGGCTGTCCTGGGCCGACATGGCATGCTGCCAGGTCCCACCGGAAGGTCCGGTGCCCCGCACATTGCAGACCAGACCGTTGTAGCCGCGGGTGGCGAAGTACGCAGCCTCGCTCTCGAAGGTGGAGCGGATAACGGCATACGGGGTGAACTCGATCACCAGTCCGGGAAACCGGCCAGCAGCCGGGGCGCCGTTTTCGGCGGGACGCACGAGCGAGCAGTCGAGCTGGGTACCGTCTCCCGCGGGCACCTTCACAGAGGTCCGCGTCGAGTCGAACGTCGCCGGACGGGTGTACGACCACCATGCGTTGGTCGCCGCCGACAGCGGTGCCGTTTCGGTCGGACGCGGGCCACTCGCCGACACCGCTGTGCTGTCCGGGGACGACGCCGAGCACGCGGTTATCGCCATCGCCACCGCCGCCAGCACGGGCCAGAAGCGTCCGCGCCCCCGCGACCGCAGGAATCTCCCGCGCCTCGGCGACACAACCTGTCCGGCGCTCACCGTGGCACCTCGCTCGACACCGTCCGCACCCTCACGGGGGGCGGGCTGGGCATGCGATGGTCCGTCCTGTTAGTCGGCGCCGGCGGGTCGGGCTGGTGACCGCGGCGAGCCTCCGCGATCAAAGCCTCTGTCTCGGCTGCGTTCAGCAGATTAGGGTGCGCACGCAGCGGGCTAGTGCGCTGGCCATGAA
>NZ_SJXI01000208.1:0-1515 GCF_004337455.1 Parafrankia sp. BMG5.11
GGCCGTCGGGTGCGGGCCGTCGCGTGGACGACTGTGGCGGTCGGGTGAGTCCGGTGGGATTCACCCGACCGCCACGGTCGGGGCTGGTCGGAGGCCGGCAGGGTCAGGATGCGGCCGGGGTGGCGATGGTTTTGATCTCGAGGAATTCCTCGAGGCCGGGGGTGCCGCTTTCGCGGCCGATGCCGGACTGCTTGTAGCCGCCGAAGGGGGCGTCGGGGGCGTACCAGCTGCCGCCGTTGACGCTGATGGTGCCGCTGCGGATGCGGCGGGCGACGGCGAGGGCGCGGTCGGTGTCGGCGCTGAGGACGGATCCGGAGAGGCCGAAGATGGAGTTGTTGGCGATGTTCACGGCGTCGTCGTCGCCGTCGTGGGGGATGACGGCGAGGACGGGGCCGAAGATTTCTTCCTGGGCGATCTCGCTGTCGGGGTCGACGCCTGCGAGCAGGGTGGGGGCGTAGAAGAACCCGGGGTTGATCTTTTCGCCGCCGGTGACGAGGGTGGCGCCGGCGGCGATGGCGCGCTGCACGATGCCGTCGACCTTGTCGCGTTGCTTCTCGCTGATGAGCGGGCCCATGTAGGTGTCGGGTTCGGTGGGGTTCCCGACCTTGATCTGGGCGAGGGCGGCGGCGACTTTCTCGACGATGGCGTCGTGTTGGGCGCGGGGGACGACGAGGCGGCTGGTGATGGCGCAGCCCTGCCCGGAGTGGGAGCAGATGGTGAACGCGGCCATCATGGCGGCGAGGTCGTGGTTGGCGTCGTCGAGGACGACGAGGGCGGATTTCCCGCCGAGTTCGAGGAAGACTTTTTTGACGGTCCTGCTGGCGACTTCCATGATGCGTCGGCCGACGGCGGTGGATCCGGTGAAGGTGATGAGGTCGACGTCGGGGTGGCCGGTGAGGACTTCGGCGGCGTCGACGTCGATGGAGGTGATGACGTTGACGACGCCGGCGGGGATGTCGGTCTCGTTGGCGATGAGTTCGCCGAGGGCGAGGGCGAGCAGGGGGGTGTCGGGGGCGCCTTTGAGGATGACGGTGCAGCCGGCGGCCAGGGCGGGGGCGAGTTTCGCGAGGGCGAGCTGGGTGGGGTAGTTGTAGGCGACGATCGCGGAGACGACGCCGGCGGGTTCGCGTTCGATCCAGCGGTGGTGCTGGGCGCCGCGGGATTCGACGGTGCCGAGGTCCTGGGTGAACTGGTAGCCGGCGGCGAGGTCGGCGTAGTACTTGACGAGGTTGATCGGGTCGCCGAGGGCCGGCCCGTCGGTGATCAGGCGGGGGTGGCCGACCTCGGCGATGGTGAGTTCGCGGAGTTCTTCTTTGTGCTTGACGAGGACGTCGTGGAGCTGGTTGAGGCACTGGACGCGGAACGCGACGTTGGTCGACCAGTCGGTGGTGTCGAAGGCCTTGCGGGCGGCCTTGACCGCGGCGGTGGTCTCTTCGACCGTCGCGTCCGCGGCCTGGCCGATGACTTCGCCGGTCGTGGGGTTGATCGAGTCGACCGTCCGCTCGGTCTCGACCA
>NZ_SJXI01000209.1:0-19293 GCF_004337455.1 Parafrankia sp. BMG5.11
AAACGGCCTCGCGAGTGCCTGACCCTGTCCTGGGCAGCCGGGCCGGGCGGCGGCCCGGTCGCCATGCTGGCCGCCTGATGCGCCAGACAGCGCAGACCGCGCGGGGTCCTGTTGCGTGCCGGGTCAGACGAGGCCGAGCTCGTCGGCGCGCAGGGCTACGGCCCGGCGGGTGGGCAGGTCCAGTTTGGTGAGGATGGCGGAGACGTGGTGGTCGGCGGTCTTCACCGAGATGTACAGACGGGTGGCGATCTCGGCGTTGGTCAGCCCTCGGGCGACCAGCTTGGCGACGTCGAGCTGACGGTTCGTCAGGCCCGCCGGGTTCGCCCGGGTGCTCGTGCGGGGCCGCCTGGGAAGCTGGGTGATGCCGTCGCGACGCAGGGCCGCCCGCTGCCGGTCGGCGGTGCCGGTGGCGCCGAGCTGGTCCAGCAGCTCCACGCTGCGTGCCCGCTGGCCGGGGTCGGGGGAGTCGCACAGGGCCATTGCCGCGGTGAAGGGCTCACCGGTGCGGCGCCACCACGCGCGGCCTCGTCGTGATCGCCCGCGAGGCTGAGCCGGAACGGCGGCGCGACCTCGTCGGGCCATTGGCTCAGCAGCCCGAGCCGGGCCAGCCAGACCGCGAGGTCGCCGGCGGCCCAGGCCGTCCCGGCGATCCCCGCCCCGCCGGCCGTGCCGGCAGTACCGGCGCGCGTCCCGGTTTCGGCGATCGCGGCCGCCGCGCGGGTGACCCGGGGGTCGGACACCTCGGTGAGCCACATCCGCTCGGCCAGCGCGGAGAGCACCGCCAGCCGGCGCAGCGGCTCGTCGTCGTCGGCCAGCGGGGTCCGCGCGCCGGTGTCCCCGGCCAGCAGGGCGGCGGAGGTCCGCAGGATGCGCCCGCGCTGGGCCAGCTCCGCCTGGCCGTGGCGGTCCGCGGCGTCGATCGCGCCGTCGAGGTAGCGACGAGCCAGGGTCACCTCGCCGCGCATGTAGGCGAGGTAGCCCCGGGTCGTGTGGGCGCGGGCGTGGGACTGCTCCAGCTCCGGCCCGGCCGAGAGGGCGGCGGCGCGCCCGGCGTGTGCCTCCGCCTGCCGGCGCCGGCCGTTGTAGTACTCGAACACGGCGCAGGTGTCGTACGCCGCCGCGAGTCCAGCCTGGTCGCCGGCCTGCTGCCAGAGCGGGAACGTCGCGCTCACGGTGGCGATCGCCTCCCTGAGGCGGCTGGTCATGTACTGCTCGATCGCGAGCCTGTGGAGCAGGTCGGCCCGGTCGAGCGCGGGCGCCGTTCCGAGGTGCTCCAGCGCCATCTCGAAGAACGTCGCCGCCTCGCTGTGCGAACCGGCCTGGGTCGCCTGGCGGGCGGCGGCCGTCGCGTACTCGGCCGCCCGGGCCCCGTCGCGGGCCACGACCGCGTGGTGGGTGAGGACGGCGGGATCGCGCGGCTCGATTCGCTCCAGCGCGGCCAGCAGGCGGGCGTGCAACCGGGGGCGCCGCCCGGTGGGATCGTGCTCTCGACGGCCTGGCGCGCGAGCTCGTGCCGGAAGACCAGACCGCCGCGGGCCCGGGTGAGCAGGCCGGTCGTGTCGAGGCGGCGCAACGTGGGCAGGTCGACGCCGAGCGCGGGCAGCACCCGGTCGTCGAGCCGGTCCGGCGCGGTCGCCACCATCTGCAGCACCTCGACGTCGTCCAGCGTGACGTCGGTGGTACGGGCGAGCACCGCGTCGCGCACCGAGGTCGGCAGCGGGCGGTCGGGCTCCTTGGCGATCTCGGTGACGAAGAACGGGTTGCCGCCGGTCAGCTCGTGCACGCGGCTCGGTTCCAGCCGGGTGCCCCCGACGACGGCGCGGACGGCGTCGAGGGACAGCGGCCGCAGGTCGAGGGTCCGCAGGCCGGCCAGCCGGGCGAAGTCGCCGAGCAGCGGGCGAGCCGAGTGACCTGGACCGATCTCGTCGTCCCGGTAGCTCACGAGCAGCGCCAGCGACATCGCGTCGACCCGGCGCGCGAGGAAGCGCAGCACCTCGACCGAGGCGGCGTCGACCCAGTGCAGGTCCTCGACCACCAGGACTGTCGTCTCGTCGCGCAGCGCTTCGTAGATCCGCTCGCAGACGCCGGCGAGTGACAGCTCCGCGCCGCTGTCGCCGGCCTTCTCACCTCTGACCCTGTCCTCACCGGGCAGCAGCGGTCCCAGGCCGGCGGCCGCGGCGATGTCGCGGAACGGACCGAGCGGCCGGGGCGTCAGAAGCGGGTCGCAGCCGCCGAGGAGGAAACGTGGGCCGGGCACGGCCGCGCGGGCCGCCGCGAGGAGGGCCGACTTGCCCGCGCCCGACTCCCCGGTGACCGCGGCGCCCGACCTCTGCCCGGCCGCCGCCCGGTCGATCGCCGCGCGGACGACGGCGACCTCGCGGTCCCGTTCGAGGAGATCCACGTGGTCAGGGTAGAGGCGGGCGGGCGGGGCGCCGAGGTGAAAGGTTCGAGCGCCCCGCCGGAGCGTCGGCCCCGTCATCGGGGCCGCGGTCACCGCGGGGCCGCGGTCGCGGCGGTCTGCGGGCCGAACTCGTTCGCGACGGCCGAGACGTTGTTGGCCGGGAAGCCACCGCGACGGGCGTGCTCGAGGATGGTCTCCGCGTCCGCCGCCTCGTGCACGCAGTAGATCTTGTCGTCGGTGACGTAGCTGTTCACCCAGGTGTAGGGCACCCCCAGCGACGCGACGGCCTCGTTGGAGGTCTGCGCGATCTCGGCCAGCTCCTCCTGGCTGAGGTTCCCGGCGCCGGGGATCTCGCGCTCGATGACAAAGCGAGGCATGGTCTGCTCCTTTCGATCCGACGGCCCGCTGCCGTCCGGTGTCTCCACCCTCGGCGCGGCAAGGCGTCCCGACATCGGGAGCGACTCCCCATGCTCGCGGTCTGGGTACCCAGGCGCCGACTCCGGAGGACGGGCACGCGGGCGTTAGGTGTCCGCCTGATCGGACACTCCTGGATCCGGTCCGCGTGCCCTCCGCGGCCGCGGGAGGAGTCCGCCGGACTATGCCTAGCCGGGCCGCTGGCGGAAACCCTGTGGGTATGCAGCACATCGTTGTCGGGGTCGACACCCGGGAAGCAGCTCCCGCCGCCCTGGTTCGGGCGGCTGACCTCGCGCGGCAGCTGGGCGCGGAACTCGATGTCGTCCACGTCCAACCATTCAGCCGCGGCGAGATCCGCGTGATGGTCTCCACGGTGCCCGGGCGGCACCTGTCCGAGCGGTTCCTCAGGGCTGACCAGGATGCCCGGACCAGGGAGGTCCGCACGCTGGCGGAACGGACACTGGCGGGCAGCGCCGTGCCCTGGCGGTTGCACGTCCTGGCTGGGGATCCCGCGGCGCGCCTGCTCGCCGTGGCCGACAGCGTCGACGCCTACGCGATCGTCATCGGCACCCGGCACGGCGGCGGGGTCGTCCTGGAGCGGCTGCTGACCGGCTCGGTCTCCCATCGGGTGGTCAACTGGGCGAAGCGGCCCGTTCTGGTCGTCCCGACAGACCTGGACGATTAGCACCCGAACGGGTCCGTGCGTCCGGCCGGGCAGGCGACCTGGACGGCCTGTTGCATCCGGCCGGCGAGACTTCCGTGCTGGTGGAAAGTGCTGTACCGGGCCCACAGCCACGGCTGTTTTCGTGACCTGATCGAGGCCGGGATGCGTGCGGGGTTGTTCGAGATGGCGTCCGCGCGGCTGGCCTCGTACGCCATCCTCGACCTGGGGATGGGCGTCGCGGTCTGGTTCCGCGACGACGGTGAGCTGACGGAGGATGCCGTCGTCTGGCAGTACAGTGAGCCTTTCCGTGTAACCGTCCGTTACGGTGTGTGATTCACAAGGTCGTGCGGTCCGTGGTGGCTGTCAGGTGGTGCGGTCGTGTTCGATGTGGAGGATCACGAGAGCGGCGGCGACGATCCTGCCGATCTTCCAGGGGTCGAGGCTGATGTTGCCCAGGGTGCGGAAGGTGCTCTTGAGTAGCGCGTTCGCGCGTTCACCGACGGCGCGCAGGGCGCGGTGAACCCGGTTGTGCTTCTTCTGGTCGTCGGGGAGCGCCTCGCCTTTCGGCTTCTTGAACGGGACGGCGACCTGGTCCTGTAGCCCTTCGTAACCGAGGTCGGCGAGGACCTCGCCACCGCCTGCGGCCCACCGCCCGAGGACGGGCAGGGCGCCGGAGGCGCGCAACGCGGTGGTGTCGTGCTCGCGGCCGGGGCGGACGTCCGAGGTCCACAGCGGCCAGCCGTCGTCCGGGGCGGAGACAACCTGGATGTTCCCACCATGGTTGTGGACCTTGGCGGACCACCAGAGATCCACACCAGTGGTCGGGCCGGGAGCACGGACCCGGTCCGTCTCGATCACCGTGCCGTCCACGATGACGTGGCCGTAGCCGGCGGCCTTCGCCGCCAGCAGTACGTTGCGCAGGTCGGGGGCCTGCGCGGCCAGCACCGCGATGCCCTCGTGGAGGTAGTCGTAGCCCGTCGACCGGCCGATCTGGTTGTCGCGGACGAGCTGGGCCAGCCGGGTGCCGTCGACGAACCAGCGCAGCACGAGCACGGCCTGCGCCCGGCAGTCCAGCGCCCGCCTGCCCGCCCGGGTGCCGCGGCGGGCCCGCTCCGCGGCCAGCAGGGCCTCCAGCCGGTCGACGGTGTGGTCACCGAGGGGCAACTCGGCGGTATATGTGACACTCACGTGGACGCGGGGCCTCTCAGAAGCTGATCTTTGGTCGGACCAGACTTCCTAACAGAGGTCCCGCGTTTCCTTACCGCGGCCCTCAGCCTCACCCGCGCCAACTACACCCCGCGACGATCACACGTGGTGACCGAAAGTCACGCGGAAAGGCTCAGTGGGTCTGGGACGACACCATCGACCGGGCGATGGCCTCCGTCCTCGACAACGGCCAGGTGCCCGCGGTCAATGCGGCCATCGGTCCCTGGGTCAACAACAACCATCCCCTGCCGACTGGTCTGCCGGCCGACGTCACCGCTTTCCTGCAGCAGTCCAACAAGTTACCGTCGTGGGCCGACGTGAGCCAGCTGCGTCGCGCGGCCGACTTCAACCGGCGCAAGGACACCTATCTGTTCATGCTGTATGGACTGGGCAGCGGAATCATGAGCACGGTCATCCCGCGCGAGGCCAGGTCGGTGTACTGGTCGAAGGGCGGCGCCGACATGAAGGACCGTGCGGCGAAGACCTTCACCTTCGGGTACGACCTGAGCCAGTTGAACGCCTTCGAGCCGAACGGGAAGTTCATCGTCACCGCGAACAAGACTCGGATGGTGCACGCCGCGGTCCGTCATCTCCTGCCGCAGTTGCCGCAGTGGAAGTCGGGGGCGACCGAGACGATCCCGATCAGCAACGGCGACATCCTCGTCACCTTCCACAGCCTGGGGACCTTCGTGCATTCCAAGCTGAAGGAATGGAAGATCCCGATGTCGACCGCCGATGAGAACGCCTTCCTCCACAGCCGGCAGGTGGCGATCTCGTTGCTCGGCGTGAAGGACGAGTACATTCCCAAGACGTGGGCCGACCGCACGCCCAGTCGGCCCAGGTGCTCTCACCGATCCTGCTGCCCACCACCGAGGGCAAGGCGCTCGCCGAGGTCCTGCTCGGGCTCGTCTCGCAGGTCGACCTGGGCGTCACGCGCGGCTTCCTCAACGAGTTCACCCGCTACGTGCTCGGCGACACGGTCGCCAACCGGCTCGCGCTGCCACGTGACCTGGCCTCGGCCGCGATCATCAAGGTCGGCTGGCCGGCGTACATCCTGTTCCGTGAGGGACTCCTCCCGCTCATGCCGGCCAACTTCTACCTCTTCGACCAGTTCATCCGAGCGGTGGCCATGGCGTTCCTCAACGGGGGCACCTCGACCCAGACCACTCCCGTCCAGATCCCCGACATCAACCGTCCCGCGGCCTGACGCCGTCGCCCAGCGCACGTCAGATGCCCTGCGGCGCCGGGTCCGCACGGCATCTGACGGCGGCCGCGTCGCCACGTGTCGCCCCGCTCGCATAGCTGGCGTCGGGACGCGGCGCGTCGGGACGCGTCGGGGCGCGTCCGAACTGATGGGATCAGTCGGTGGGGAATCGCCGGGCGACGGTGATCCGAATGGCGGGACGAGCTGGCCTGAATGTTCACTGACCGCGACAGATGGGTGCGCCGGATCCTTGAGCTGGATCCGGTGGCCGATCACCACGAGATCTACCGGATCTCCTCGGGGTACGAGTTCCCGTGGGACTACCGCCGGGCGCTCGAGTTCGCCCTGTTCCGGACCTACTGCGTCCCGACGATCTCGGCGCTGCTGGAGGCGACGGGTGAGTTCCGGGAGCGGCCGCAGAAGCGTTACGACGACACCGCCCTGCTGATGGGGGAGCTCACCGCCGTCGGCTACGACTCTCCGCGCGGCCGCGAGGCACTGCGGGTGATCAATCGGATCCACGGACGCTACGCCATCGACAACGATGACATGCGCTACGTGCTCACCACCTTCATCTACGAGCCGATCGACTGGATCAACTCCCACGGCTGGCGCCGGCTGACCGATCACGAGACCATCGCCGCGTTCCAGTTCTACCGTGAGGTCGGGCTGCGGATGGGTATCCGCGACATACCCGCCGACTTCGACGTCTTCCGCACCTTCAAACACGAGTACGAGCAGGAGACCTTCCGGTTCGCCGAGAGCAACCGCAGGATCGGGACGTACACGACCGAGATGTTCGCCGGCTGGTTTCCCGCCCGGCTGCGTCCGGTGGTGCGGGTCGGGGTGCGGTCGCTGCTCGACGAGACCATGCTGAGCGCCTTCGGATTCGACCCGGCGCCGGCATGGATGTGCCGGGCCGCGACGGGTTCGCTGCGGGCCCGTTCGGCCGTGATCCGGCGGCTTCCGCCGCGGCGGCGCATCAAGTTCGCCTGGGATCCCAGGACCCGCACCTACCCCGGCTATCCCGAGGGATACCAGCCGCGGGACCTCGGTGCCCCGCCCCCGCCCGAGACCCTCGACGAGAAATGGAGGAACCGACCGCTTTCGACCAGGTAGCGCGGTAGAACCATGCGGATCAGCCGTCCTGGCTCGGGCGGCTCTGGGCGGCCTCGTGTTCGTAGCCGCGCCACCGGCCGAGAATGTCGCGTTGCGCGAGAGCCTCCAGCCGGTCGGCTTCCTCGGGGTTGGCCGTGCCGAGCCGGGTGAAGCGGGACTCGGTCGCGGCGAACTCGCTGAACGGGATCGACGGGGCCCGGGAGTCGAGGGAGAACGGCTGCTCCTCCGCCCGCGGGTCGAAACGGTAGAGGGGCCAGTAGCCGGACCGCACCGCCGCCTTCTGGTGCGCCATGCCGTCGGTCATGTTGATGCCGTGGGCGATGCAGTGGCTGTAGGCGATGATCAGCGACGGGCCGTCCCAGCTGGCCGCCTCGTTGAAGGCCTTCACCGTGTGCGCGTCGTTGGCACCGAGCGCCACCTGCGCGACATACACGTCGCCGTAGGCCGCCGCGACCAGGCCGAGGTCCTTCTTGCGGGTCCGCTTGCCGCCGACCGCGAACTTCGCGACCGCCGCCCGCGGCGTCGACTTCGACGCCTGCCCGCCCGTGTTGGAGTACCCCTCGGTGTCGAGGACGAGCATGTTGACGTCGCGCCCGGAGGCGAGCACGTGGTCGAGGCCGCCGAAGCCGATGTCGTAGGCCCAGCCGTCACCGCCGACGATCCACACGCTTTTCGCGACGAGGTCGTCGAGGAGGGCGTCCAGCCGGGCGGTGGGCCCGTTCCGGGCGGCGTGCTCGCCGCCCGCCAGCCGGCGCCGCAGTTCTGCGACCCGGTCGCGCTGGTCGGCGATGCCGGCCTCGGTCGACTGGTCGGCGTCCAGGATCGCCTCGACGAGCCGGTCGGATACCAGAGCCCCCTCGGCGCGCAGCAGCCGGCGGGCCTCCCGGGCCCGGGCGTCGAGCGCGAGGCGCATGCCCAGCCCGAACTCGGCGTTGTCCTCGAACAGGGAGTTCGCCCAGGCCGGGCCGCGGCCGTCGGCGTTGGCCGTCCACGGCGTGGTGGGCAGGTTCCCGCCGTAGATGGACGAGCAGCCGGTGGCGTTCGCGACCACGATGCGGTCACCGAACAGCTGGGTGAGCAGTTTCAGGTAGGGCGACTCCCCGCAGCCGGCACACGCCCCGGAGAACTCGAACAGCGGCTCCCGCAGTTGCGAGCCACGGACGGTGGCCGCCGAGGCGAGCCGCGGCTCGACCGCCGGCAGGGTCTCGTGGAAGGCCCAGCTGGTCCGTTCCTCGGCGAACCGGGAGTCGGCGTCGACCATGTCGAGCGCCCGGTGGTCCGGCATCTCCCGGCTCTTCGCCGGGCACGCCTCGACGCAGACACCGCAGCCGGTGCAGTCGTCCGGCGCGACCTGGATCGTGAGCCGGTACTCCCCGAGCCGGGGGTCCTTCGGGCGGGTGTGCCGGAACGACGGCGGGGCGTCGGCGAGCCGCGCCGGGTCGAACAGTGTCATCCGGATCGCCGCGTGCGGGCAGACGATGGCGCACTTGCCGCAGCTGACGCACAGCTCGGGATCCCAGACCGGGAGCTCGCGGGCGATGCCGCGCTTCTCGTACCGGGCCGTCCCCACCGGGAACGTGCCGTCGACCGGCAGCGCGCTGACGGGGAGCAGGCCCCCCTCACCGGCCATGATCCGGGCTGTGACCTGCCGGACGAACTCGGGTACGTCGCCGACCAGGCGCCGGCGCGCCGGCCCGGTGACGGTGCGGTCGCGCAGGTCGACCTCGCGCAGGGCGCCCAGGGCCGCGTCCACGGCCGCGGTGTTGCGGCGCAGGACTTCCGCTCCGCGCTTGCGCTGGCTGGCGAGGACGCCCTCCTTCACCGCGGCGACCGCCTCGGCCGGCTCGAACAGGCCGGACAGCCGTAGGTAGCAGGTCTGCAGGACGGGGCTGACGATGCCGGGTATGCCGGCCGTCGCCGCCACCCGGTCGGCGTCGACGACGAACAGCCGTACGCCCCTGGCCAGCAGGTGCCGCTGGGCCTCGGCCGGCAGGTGGTCCCACACCTGATCCGGTGGGTACGAGGTGTTGATCAGGACGGTGGCACCCTGCCCGGCCACGGCGAGGACGTCGACCCGGTCCAGCAGCGACCACTGGTGGCAGCCGACGAACTGGGCGTCCCGGATCAGCCAGGGCGCGTCCACCGGCCGTGGCGCCAGCCGCAGGTGCGACACCGTCATCGAGCCGGACTTCTTGGAGTCGAACACGAAGTAGGCCTGCGCGTGCAGCGGCGTGTGGTCGCCGACGATGCCGGCGGTGGTGCGGGTGGCGCCCACGGTGCCATCGCTGCCGAGGCCGTAGAACACGGCGCGCCGGACGTCGTCCGGCTCCGGGAACCTGTCCTCGTCCGCGGGCAGGGACAGGTGCGTGACGTCGTCGTCGATGCCGACCGTCACCTCGCGCCGCGGGTTCTCCCGCGCCAGCTCCTCGAACACCGCCGCCGCCATCGCGGGCGTGAACTCCTTCGACGCGAGCCCGTAGCGGGCACCGATCACCCGCGGCATGCGCTCGGGCCGCTCCGCGAGCGCCGCCAGGACGTCGAGGCGCAGCGGCTCGCCCGTCGCGCCCGGCTCCTTCGTCCGGTCGAGGACGGCTACCGAACGCACCGTCGGCGGCAGGCAGGCGAGGAACGCCGCACTGTCGAAGGGACGGTACAGGCGGACCTGGACGAACCCGACCCGCTCGCCCCGCGCCATCAGCCGGCTGACCGCGTCGCGCACCGCCGACCGGCCCGACCCCATGATCACCGCGACCCGCTCGGCCTCCGGGTGGCCGTGGTACTCGAAGATGCGGTAGGCCCGGCCCGTCGCCGCGGCCAGCTGGTCCATCGCCCGCTGCACGGCGCCCGGGACGGCGGCGTAGTAGGTGTTGGCCGCCTCGCGGGCCTGGAAGAACGTGTCGGGGTCCTGGGTGGTGCCGCGGATCACCGGGTGGTCCGGGGACAGCGCGCGGCGGCGATGAGCGTCGACGTGGGTTTCGGACAGCAGGCCGGCCAGCGTCGGGTCGTCGAGCAGCGTGACCTCGTTCAGCTCGTGCGAGGTGCGGAAGCCGTCGAAGAAGTGCAGGAACGGCACGCGTGTCTCGAGAGTGGCCGCGTGCGCGACCGCGGCGAGATCGTGCGCCTCCTGCGGAGACGCCGAGGACAGCATGGCGAAGCCGGTCGACCTCGCCGCCATCACGTCGCTGTGGTCACCGAAGATCGACAATGCCTGCGTGGCCAGGGTCCGGGCGGCCACATGGAGAACCATCGGCGTGAGCTCGCCGGCGATCTTGAACATGTTGGGCAGCATCAGCAGGAGTCCCTGCGACGCGGTGAAGGTGGTGGACAGCGCACCCGCCTGCAGGGCGCCGTGGACGGCGCCGGCGGCGCCGCCCTCGCTCTGCAGTTGGACCACCTCGGGCACCCCGCCCCACAGGTTCGGGCGTCCCCCGGCCGCCCACACGTCGGCGAGCTCGCCCATTCCCGAGGCAGGGGTGATCGGGTAGATGGCGATGACCTCGCTTGCCCGGTAGGCCACCGAAGCGGCCGCCTCGTTGCCGTCGATCGTCTTCTGCCCCATGCAGCCAGACTGCATGGGCCGGAGCCGAAGTGGCGAAGGACGTCGTCCCGTACGCCCAGGATGTACAGCACGGCGACCCGACTGCCGAATGTCATCGGCGTCCGGGTGATCTGCGGCAGAATCCGGGGCGATATCGAACCTCATCACCAACTGCCACGACCCGGTCCTGAACGCGGTCGGGCCGGAGAAGCAGGAGGCACCCGCACGTGTCCGGGGACGGTATGTCAACCGCTGCCTCCGGGCTGTGGTTCGGTGCCCTCGGGCCGCTGGAGGTGCGGCTGGACGGCGTGCCCCTGCGGCTGCACGGCCCCCGTGAACGCACCCTGCTCGGCCTGCTGCTGTCCCGGCACAACCGGGTCGTGTCGGTGCCAGGGCTGATCGACGGGCTGTGGGGGGCCACGCCGCCCCCGACCGCGGAGAAGACCCTCCAGGGCAACATCTCCCGACTGCGCCGGGTACTGGAGCCCGGCCGGTCCTCGGCCGAATGGCAGGTGCTGGTCACCACCGCGGCCGGGTACAGCCTGCGTGCCGGTCCCACCGCCGTCGACGTCGGGCAGTTCGAATGGCTGGTGGACGGGGCGCGGCGGGCCCGGGACGGCGGCTCTGCCGAGCTTGCGGCAGCCAGACTGCGCCGGGCGCTGCGGTTATGGCGCGGGGACGCCTACGAGGACCTCGGCGAGGCCGCGTTCGCGGTGGCGGAGCGTCGCCGCCTCGACGAGCAGCGGCTCGCGGCGATCGCGGACCGCATCGACCTGGACCTCGCGCTGGGCGAGGCAGCCGCCCTGGTCGGGGAACTGCGGCGGCTGGTGACCAGCCATCCGCTGCGGGAGCGCTTCTGGGGCCAGCTGATGGTCGCCCAGTACGAGTCCGCCGGGCAGGCCGAGGCCCTGGCCGCGTACCACTCGGCACGCCGGCACCTGACCGACGAGCTGGGCGTGGATCCGGGCGCGCGGCTGCAGGCGCTGTACGCCGCCATCCTCGCCGGTGCTGACTGCCCGGTGCCGAGCCCGGTCCGGCCGCGGCCCGTGCCCGCCGCTATCGGTGCGGATCGCAACCCGCTGGCCGGGCGGGAGGCGGACCTGCGCTGGCTCGAACGAGCCTGGGATCGGGTCCTCGACAGCGACAGCGGTGACGTGGTCATCGTCGAAGGCGAAGCGGGGATGGGTGTCAGCCGCCTGGTGGCGGAGTTCGCGCGCCGGGTGGCGGCCCGTGGCGCCGACGTCGTCCTCGGCCTGGAGAACCTGCCGGTCACCTCTGCCGAGGAGCTGGCACGGTCGGCCGCGGAATGCCCGACGCTGGTGATCGTCGATGATCCCGGCGAGCACTCCGCCGGCGACCGCGACCCGTGGGATCGGATCGCCGGCGACGTCGCCGGGCTGCCGGTCCTCGTCGTCGTCACCGCCAGGCCTTCGGGGCGGCTCGGCGCGGGCGGAGCGTGGCGTGCGCTGCGGCTCGGCCCACTGGCCCCCGAGCAGCTCGCCGAGATCGTCGCCAGCTACGTCCACGGCGACGAGCTGCCGGCCGCGCTCGCGGCGGTGGGCGCGTCCAGCGCCGGCGTCCCCCGCAGGATCCACGCCGACAGCGCGGCCTGGGCCGCCGCGCGCGCCGCGCAACGGGTCGGCGAGACCGCGGCGAAGGTGGAGACGGGCCGACGGGAGCTGGACGCCGCCGAGCGCGCGATGATCGCCGAAATCCTGCGCCTGAGACAGGCGCGGATGCGCCGTGCCGAGGGTGAGCAGCTCGAGCCTGGCGCGAGTACCGGGGGCGGTGCCAGCGGCTCGGAGGCGATCAGCCCGGGTGGCCCGGACGGCACCGGCGCCGTGGACGGCACCGGCTCCGCTCTGGTGTGCCCGTACAAGGGCCTGGCCCGCTTCGACGAGGAGGACGCCCGCTACTTCTTCGGCCGGGACCGGGTCATCGACCAGCTGGTGACCAGGTGCGCGGCGGCGGCCCTGCTGGCCGTCGTCGGCCCGTCCGGCTCCGGGAAGTCGTCGGTGGTGCGGGCCGGGCTGGTCCCCGCGCTGCGGGCCGGCGTCCTCCCGGGAAGCGACTGCTGGGACATCCGCGTCGTGCGAACGGGCGCGATCGGCGTGGCCGACCTGGCGATGTTCGACACCGATCGGGCCGACGGCCCTGGCGCCACCGACGCGGGCGTGGCCGACGTGACGGCTGTCGGCCCGCAGGCCGGGGGAGTCGGGGCGGGTGCCGGGCCGGCGTCCGCCGTCCGCCTGCTGGTGTTGGACCAGTTCGAGGAGGCGTTCACCGCCTGGCGGGACGGCGACCGGGAGCTGTTGATCGACAAGCTGGTCCGCGCGCTGCGGCGGGAGGACGGGCGGCTGCGCCTCGTCCTCACCGTGCGCGCCGACTACTACGGGCGTTTCGCGCGTTACCCGGAGCTTGCCCGCCTCGTCGACAACAGTGTGCTGGTCGGCCCGATGACACCCGACGAGCTGCGGCAGGCCGTCGAGCGGCCCGCCCGGGTGGCCGGCCTCGAGACCGAGCCGGAGTTCATCGACACCGTGCTGGCCGACGCGCACCACGAACCCGGCGTGCTGCCGTTGCTGTCCACCGCCCTGCTGGCCACCTGGGAACGTCGTGACGGGCGGGTCCTGTCCGCGGCCGCCTACCGGGACGCGGGCGGGGTGGCCGGCGCGCTGACCAGGCTGGCCGACAGCGTCTACGAGGCGTTCGACACCGACGGCCGGGCGGCCGTCCGGCGTCTTTTCCTGCGCCTGGCCACCCCGGGCGAGGGCGGGGCCGAGACCCGGCGCCGGGTGCCACGCGCGGAGCTCGCCGACATCCCGCGGATGGAGGCGGTGCTCGCTCAGCTGATCGAGCGGCGGCTGGTCGTCGCCGCCGACGGCACCGTCGAAGTGGCGCACGAGGCGCTGCTGCGCGAGTGGCCCCGGGTACGCGACTGGTTGGACGCCGACCGCGACGGGCGCAGGGTCCACCGGCATCTCACCGAGGCCGCCACCGCCTGGGACACGGCCGGGAGGAGCACAGCCGATCTCTACCGGGGCGCCCGGTTGCAGACCGCCCGGGACTGGGCGGCGGCCAACCCCGGTGACACGAACCCGCTGGAGCAGGCCTTCCTTGAAGCCTCGATCGCCGACGAGGAACGCGTCGCCGATCGCGACCGGCGCAGCGCCCGACGACTGCGCACGCTCGTCTCCGTACTGGCCACGTTGCTCGTGGTGGCGTTGACGTCGACGGCGCTGGCGGTGGTGCAACGTGGGACGGCGAACCGGCAGGCGGCGCTGGCGCAGGCCGCGACCCGCACCGCGCAGGCCGGGCGGCTGGCCACGCTCGCCGCGAACCTGGGCACCGACCAGGTCGACCGGGCGCTGCTGCTCGGCGTTGCGGGATACCGGCTCGAGCCGTCCCGCGAGACCGAGGCGGGCCTGCAGAACGTGCTGGCCCGCACGCCCGCGCGCCTCGATCGGATCATCCGCTTTGACGGGCAGGGCCTGCTGCCGGCCGCGCTGCCGCCGTCGGTGAGTCGGGACGGACGCCTGCTCGCCGAGCCCCGCCGTGACGGCACCGTCCGGATCTGGGATCTGCACACGAGCCGGGTGCTACGCACCCTGCGCTGGCCGTCCGGCCGCCAGCTCGCGATCTTCAACGGGGACGCCACCCTGCTCTCGGCCGGCGGCAACGACGGGACGGTCGTCGTGTGGAACGTCGCCGACGGGCGGATCGTCGGCGCCCCGATCAGAGCCGGTAACGCCCTGGCCTACGGGCAGTTCGACCCGCGAGATCCAACCCGGATGTTCGTTGTCGGCGGCTCCGGAGAGATCACCCTGTGGGACCGGTCGCGTCCCGATGCGCCGAGGCAGGTGGGCGCACCGCTGCGGTTCCCGGCGAGCCCCGGGGCGATCCCGATCGTCCCGATCAACGCGGACGGGACCCGGCTCGCCGCCGGCACCTTCGGCGGCTCCACCACCCGGATCTGGGACGCCCGCACCGGCCAGGTGCTGCGGGACCTCGACGGCGCACCAGGGTTCTTCGGCCCGGACGGTGCCACGCTGCCCACCACCCTCGGCGACCGGGTCACCGTATGGGACGTCAACACCGGCCAGCCGCGGTTCCCCCCGCTGACCGGGTTCACCAACGCCACCCCCGGGATCGTCATCAGCGGTGACGGCCGCCGGATCGCGGCGAACGACGGAGCGACCTTCATCCGCGTGCTCGACCTGCAGTCCGGCCGGGAGGTCGCGGAGCTTCCGCTGCACGAGCACGCGGTGGTCCCGTCCGCGTTCCTCCCCGACGGCCGCCTGATGACGAGCGGCGTCGCCGAGGCAGCGATCTGGCGGCTGGACGACGACTCGTCCCAGCTGGGACGGACGATCGGCGGCCACGACGGCCGCGCCACCGGCCTGATCATCGCAGATGATGACGAGATAATCACCCTGGGTGTGGATGATCGGCGGGTGCTGGTGTGGGACGTGGCCACCGGCGCGGCGAAGGGGCCGTTGCTCGGCGGGGCGGTAGCGGCCCCGGCCACGATCAGCCCGGACGGGTCGACGATCGCGGGGGTGGGCCGGGATGGGCGGTTCCGGCTGTGGAACCGGAGCAGCGGGGCCGAGATCGCTGTCCTCGGGCCGCCGTCGCCGTCCACCCTGGCCAAGCCGGCCACGGCGTGGAGCCCGGCCAACGGTCGGCTCGTGACGGCCATCGGCGGCGTGGTCCAGTTGTGGGACGTGAGTGATCCGCGCCATCCCCACCAGGTCGGGCGCCTCGGCCGTGCGGACCAGGCACCCGGGACGGGACAACCTCCGGAGAACCCGCCGGACGAGCTGCGGCCCTCCTTCAGCCACGACGGGCGCTGGCTGGCGGTGGAGGACACCGCCCGCCGGACCGTCACCGTCTACGACACCGCCACCAGCGCCGCCGTGTGGACACGGCAGCTGGACGCCGTCGGGCCACCGGCGCTCGCCTTCTCCCCGGACGACTCGACCCTCGCCGTCGGCTACGGCACCGTCGCGGCCGGCGTCGTGGACTTCCGGGACGTCCGGACCGGTGACCTGCGGCGAACGCTGCGGACCGGCTTCAGCAACGGCGGCGTCGAGTACCTCCGCGACGGAAGCGTCGTGATGACCACCAGCGATGTGGGCGATCACAGCGTGGCCCAGCTGTGGGACTCCACCAGCCTTGAGCCGATCGGTGAGCCGCTCCCGCAGCAGGGCGGCGCCTACTCCATCACCCGCGCTCGGGGCGGCACCCTCGCGATCACGGGCACCACCACCGGCTTCATCCAGATCTGGGACGTCGGCATCGATCACTGGATCGCGACCGCCTGCAGCATCGCCGGCCGCAACCTCACACCCGCCGAATGGAACCGCTACCTGCCCGGCGAGCCCTATCGGCGTACCTGCCCGCAGTGGTCCGACGGCGCGTGAGCGGGTCGCGGCCGATCAGCAGGGCTGGTCCCGGACCACCTTCCGCCCCGTTCCCGCACCCGGCCCGCCGGCCCGCCCGGCTTCCCGCCGGCCTACCGCCCGCCTACCGACCTGCTCCCGGTCGGTCCGGCCGCACGCTGCGCACCCCGAATCCCGCGGCCACCGCTCCTGCCCCCTGAATGCCAAACCCCGCCGCGAACCCCACCGTCGACGTCCAGACGATCAGAATGGCCATCCCGCAGGCCACGAGAAGGCAACCCGCGGCCAGTAGCGCCTGGCCGTGACCACTCAGCCGCTCCCGGCGAGACGCCGAGCGGTAGAGATGGCCCCCGACGAGAACAAGGTGGGCGCCGCCGGCCGCGATGATGACGCTTCTTCCGGACCGAGCCTCGTAGACACCGGGATCGACATCCACGGCGGCGCTTTCCCTCGCAATGCTCACCAGGCCGAGAACTCCGTATATCAACATTGTTGATCCGCTGAGTATGGCGAGCACTCCGGCCAGTCGCATCCCCCTCGACGCGTCCTGCATCACGTGCTCACCGCGTCCGCACCGCCATCAGGTCGCCACGTACTCACCATTGCGCCGCGGCGCCGCCCGGAGGCTGCGTCGCCGTCACATCCGGACGATGGCAACTGCCGGTTGCAATGCGGTGGCAAACCGGTTGTGAGGCTCGAACCGAGGTTGACCACCGCTTCGCAGCCAGCCGACAACCAACGGCGGCCACCATGGCCGTCGACCGCCGATACGGGGGAGGGTGTGATGAACCAGCGAACGGCAACCACAACGGCCGGGACGGTGCCCGAGGACGGGAGTCCGCCGGCAGCGGGGAGAGCCCTGTTCGACCGCGCGAGCCAGGCCCATCGGCGAGGGCAGCACGATGAGGCACTGGAACTGCTCGACCAGCTTCTGGCCGACGAGCCCGAAAACGTCGCGGCCCAGTACGCCCGTGCGATCTGCCTGGCCGACCTTGGTCGGACGAGGGAGGCGACCGCGCAGTTCCGCGCCGTTCTGGCGCGGGATCCGAGGCATTACGAGGCGGCTTACCAGCTGGGCCGCGCCCTGCAGGCCACGGCCGACCTGACCGGCGCCATCGACGCCTACCGAGCGGTCCTGGTAGCCGGCAACTACCGGGATACCGCAGCTCGACTGCGGGACTGCGGGAACAGCCTCCTGGCGGCCGAGCGTGGCCACTCGAACGCCTCGGGGCGGTACGGCGCCCCGGCGGCTGGCCCGGCCCCCGGGGAGGGGCCGACCCCGCTTCGCACCCGGATCGATGCCCAAGGCGTCGTTGACCGCGGCATCCAGGTCGGTCTCGTGCGCCTGCAGGCCCGCAACCTCGTCCCGCGGGCGATCGCCGTCCTGCTGGGCGCGGGCACCCTGACCCTGGTGCTCCTGAGCATCCTGTTCGCCGCCTTCAGTCAGCGGGACAGTCATGTTTCCGCTCCGGTCCTGACCGATCTCGCCGTCTCGCACCGCGTCGCGCTCAGCTACGCGATCTTCGCCGTCTCGATCCTGCTGTGCTCGTGGTTCGCCCGGACAGCGGCGGCGCTGCTCGCCGTCGCGGTGGTGGCAGTGATCGGGACGACCCAGGCAAAGGTCGTGCACACACCACACCTAAGGGTGACGGGATCGGGATTCTCCGTCGGCCCGCTTCTGGACTACAGCGGAGGGTCGTTGTTCCTCCGGTACTACACATTGTCCTGGACCGCGATCTTCCTCTACTTTCTCGGTGCGGCGGCGGTGATTGCCGCCTGCCGGCACCTCAACGGAGCGGTCCTGTACGAGTACGGCCTGGACGTGCGCGACGGATTCCTTCGGCGATCGGTTCAGTTCATCTGGTACTACCAGATCACCGAGCCGCCCATCTACCGTCGGACGATGACCAACTATCTGGCGAACACGGCATCGATGAGTATCAGTTACAACGAGTCCGGTGCGGCGTCGGTGCGGAAGATCGACCTGACTGCCATCGGCAAGCCGGCCGATGTGCTCCTGCTGGGCAGACGCCTGGAATCCCGGGTCATCGTCGAGCGAGCGCGCTTCCGAGGGCCGTGGACCTGACCGCGAAAATCTTCGAAATAATACGGATTTCGGATTTCGCTGAGTGGCCGGATCTATTCGTTGGTAAGGAGTGCGGAAGATGGGTGGCAGGGGAAGTGGTTCCGGCAGAGGAGGGTTGCCCCGGTCCGGCGTCGGCGGCCCTCGGTGGCGGGTCCCCGGTCTTGGTCGGGCGCCCGCCTCGAACAGGCCCGCTGCCGGCGATCAGCGCGGCAATCAGTCCGGCAGGGCACCTACCGGCCAGGCCGGGGGCGCCGGGCGAGACGCTGCCGGATCCTCCAGGGCGCAGCAGCAACGATCGCCGGGCCGGGAAGCCGGGCCCCAGACCCGCCCGCAGGCAGGAGGAGGCGGTACGCCGGCGAGCACCGCAACCGGATGGCAGCCCCAGCAGACGAGCGAGATCGGCAGCTTCCGCGGAATCTCACCCGTCCCGCCCATTCCGCCCGTCGCACCGTCGCCGAGTCCGGCGGGCCCTGACGCGGGTGTTCCGATCAACCCGCGGGATGCGGCGGATGCGGGCGTCCCGGCGCCGCGGCCAGACTCCGGCGGTCATCCGCACATCCCTGCTGGCAGGAGCCAGAAGACGGACCAGCAGGCGGCAGCCTCGGCCGACGGCAGGGATGATTCGGCGGGCAGGCACGAATCCTCCGATCAGCAGCCGGGCGATACCAACCCCGTGGATGGTCCGGCCCAGGCCGATGTGCCACCCATCCAGGGTGGGGACGACGCCGGCGCGCCCTATCCGACCGGGGGTCCGAACGAGCTCGCCACGGCGGAGCAGGTCGAGCCTCCGGCCGGCGTCACAGGCACGATCGCCGGCCCATCCGGCGACGGTGACGGCTACGTACCGCCTGGCGCACCACTCGACGCCGGTGGCTCCGATCTGGGGGTCGTCCTGTTCGACGGTGCTGACTATGTCACCCAGCAGTCCGACGGTTCCTGGGTCGCGGGTCATCTCGACTCGACCGACCTTGTCGCTGGTGTCCCCGGTGGTTGGACCGCGGGGGCTGAAGGCGGCTACCTTCCGGCGGGGAGCGGGTTCGGTGCCACCGCGGATCCTGACCACGGCGGCGATGCCGGCGCGAACGGCACTGACCCGGGGACCGTCCAGTTCAACGGCGCGGGTTACATCGCCCCGAACGGCGACGGGTCCGGATCAGTTGGCCACATCGACGGCGCCACCTTCGTCACCGAACACCCTGGCGAATGGAGCGCACCACCTCCCGATTTCGCCCCGCATTAGAGGGTGTCTGAAAAGGGTC
>NZ_SJXI01000210.1:0-1689 GCF_004337455.1 Parafrankia sp. BMG5.11
CCAGGGCAGCTTCTACTACGACTCCCCGGCCTGGGTGGACAACGAGGCCCGGTACCGCGAGCTGTTGCTGGCCGAGATCCGGGCGGGCGACGTCGTGGCGGCGGCGCGGACCAGCGAGGAGCACGTGCGCTCCTGCGCCGCTGTCACCGTGGAGCACCTGCGGACCCGCGGCTACTGGACGGCCCCCCCGGACGCGCCCTGAAGCCAGGCTGTGTCGTGGCATGACGCGGTACGGCGTGACGCGGCCGCGCGGCGCCCGGCCCTCGGTGCCGACCGAGACCGCTAGGGAAGGTGCCAGTCGACGGGTTGGGCGCCTTGTTCGAGCAGGTGGTTGTTGGCGCGGCTGAACGGTCGGGAGCCGAAGAAGCCGCGGTCCGCGGAGCGGGGCGACGGGTGGGCGGACTCGATTGTCGGGGTGGGGGCGAGGAAGGGGCGCAGGCTGCGTGCGTCGGCGCCCCAGAGGATCGCGACCAGCGGGGTGCCGCGGGCGGCCAGGGCGCGGATCGCCTGCTCGGTGACTTCCTCCCAGCCCTTGCCTCGGTGTGCGCCGGGCTGGCGCGGCGCCGTGGTCAGCACCCTGTTCAGCAGTAGCACCCCTTGTCGGGTCCACGGTGTGAGGTCGCCGTTCGTGGGCCTGGGCACGTTGAGATCCGTGCACAGCTCCTGGAAGATGTTCTCCAGGCTGCCCGGGAGCCGGCGTACCTCGGGCGCGACCGCGAAGCTGTACCCGATGGCCATGCCCGGGGTCGGGTAGGGATCCTGCCCGACGATGAGTACGCGGACGTCGTCGAAGGGTTGCTGGAAGGCTCGTAGCACGTGCTGGCCCGCCGGTAGGTAGCTGCGTCCCGCCGCGATCTCCGCGCGCAGGAAGTCACCCATGGCGGCGATGCGATCGGCCATTGGCTCGAGGGCCTTCGCCCAGCCCGGCTCGAGGATGTCCCGCAGGGGTTGTGCCGGCATGGCTGATCACCCTACCGGGGGTTCCGCGAACAGCCGCGGGGCCTGCCGCCGGCCCATCGGGATGCGGGGAAGTCCTGACGCTGGTAGCCGGCTGCAGGTCGTCGACGATACGAACGAGCCGATCAACGTGAGCCGAGTCGGACATCAGAGCCCTGCTGGAATGATGTGTACATGCGTCCCAGCTCTGGCTCACGGTGGTCGATCGGTTCTCAGGATTCCGTCCTGTGCCTGTGGTCGCAGGGGTCGGTGCTCTCCATCGGCTCGGTCGGTTCCGTGCTGTCGATCGGGTCGATCGGGTCAGCCGCGTCCATCCTCAGCGTGGGGTCCTTCGCCAGTGTCGGCTCGGCGCTGAGCGCCGCCTCTCGCTGGTCGCTGCTGTCCTGGCGAGCCCGTCGAGCCTCGATGTCCGCCCGCTGACCAGCCGCTCTTCGCGGATCCTGAGTCCAAGATAATCAACGGCGTTGACAGTCGGCCTCTATCTTGCCGATCTTGAGGAAAGTCGATCCGCCAGGACGTCTTCGACCGCTGCGCTGTTCGACGGACCGGGCGCGGCCTACTCGCTCGCGAAGCGGGCCTCAGCAGGAGCTCTCCGGCGAGTCCGGCAAGCGCATGCGCGCGCTCGCCGGTATGTCGGCCCCCGGCCGTCCCGGCGCCCCGGCCGCCTTCGAGCTTTCGCCGACGCGACGGATCTCCAGCCAGACCCTGACCATTCAAGATCTGGTAGCGCCG
>NZ_SJXI01000211.1:0-4786 GCF_004337455.1 Parafrankia sp. BMG5.11
GCCAACGCACCGAAACCCACCAAAGCCGGCCCAGGCCGCCCTCCCGGCTCACGCAACCGCAGACCCGCACCCCACCACGACGTCGGAAAAACCACCCGACGGGACCTGACCATGACCGCCCACCAACACCGCACAGGTTAAAGATCAAGCTTAGATCTTGCTTTAGTTTCGTCGGAGACAAGGCAAAAGTCGAGAAGGCAATCGGCTCCTACGCTTAGCAGCTCCACCACCGCCCGATCTCCGCCGAGACGCTCCGCAAACGCCTTCACGTCGGCACGGGCACCGCACGCAACCTGGTGGCCCAGCTGCGCAGCGACGCCCGAGCCGCTGTTGACGACTGGGCACCACAGTCGCGACGCCACCGCCAGCCTCGCGACGGTGAGCGTGATGCGACGTCAACCTCCCAGCCGGGTGACCCGGCACGTTCGAGCGTCCACGCGGACCGCGCCACGGGCACGGGGACATCAGCCCGGTTGTCGATCGACCACCCGTCTGCCAGGAACTTTGCCTCTCCCCGGCCTCAGCACTCTCGCCGATCCCGCCCGCGGTCGCCCAGGTTAGCAAGGGCTCGCTGCTGGATGAGGGACTCCTGCGTTGCAGAGCGTGGCAGGTGTGGTGGCGCTCTCGCGAACCGGGACGCGTGTTCACTTTAGTCTGGCGATGGCGTACGGTCGGGCCATGGCCACGCCAGCAGCCCCGAGAGGGAACCGTCGAGTGCGGTCGGATTCGGTGCGGAACCGGGCGGCGATCATCGAGGCGGCCACGGCGGAGTTCACCGCCCGCGGTCAGGGCGCGGACGTACGGGAGATCGCCTCCCGGGCCGAGGTCGCCCTCGGCACCCTGTACCGGCACTTCCCCACCAAGGACGAGCTGCTTGAGACGGTGATGCAGGACCTCTTCACCACCTGGCAGAACACCGCCCTGACCGGGTGGATGAATCACCCGGATCCATGGGAGGCGCTGACTGGCTTCATCGACGACGCGGTGTGCCGTCAGGCCATGCATGTGGCCCTGACGGAGAGGCTGGCGCGTCCGTTCTCGGAACGTCAGCTCGACGAATGCGCCCGCCGTCTCGCCGCCGTCGCCGAGCACCTGGTCGCCCGCTGCCATCGTGCGGGTTTGCTCCGCGAAGGCGTGGTCGGGGAGGACATCATCCAGTTCGTCATCTGCCTGGCCTCGCTCGCCGATCACAGCACCATCCCCGTGATTACGACCACTCCGGCGGGGCAGGCCTTCCCTCCTCGACCGACCGCAACTCCCTGGGCTCGGCAACGGCAGATCGGACTCGACGGGCTCCGCCCCGCACATGGCGTCCTCACGCCGACTCGAACCCGACATCAAGATCATTCAAATTCGCACACATAACGGGCTGTTATCACATTGCCTGAATTCGCAGAAAAGGAAAGCGTGTGCTGAAGCTCTCCATCGTCGAGCAGGCCACCGTTCCCCGCGACCGCACCGCGTTCGAGGCCGTCGAGGAAGCCGTGACCACGACCAAACACGCCGAAGAGCACGGCTTCCACCGGATGTGGTTCGCCGAGCACCACGGGGTGGGCTCCGTTGCCTCACACTCCCCGGAAGTACTCATGGGCATGATCGCCCGGGAGACCCGCCGTATCAGGATCGGTTCCGGCGCGATCCTCCTCAACCACTACAGCCCGCTGAAAGTCGCGGAACTGTTCTACCAACTCGAAACCGTCGCACCCGGCCGGTTCGATCTTGGTCTCGGCCGGGCGACCACTGGGCCAATCGTGGACATCGCCCTCAAACGCGACCGCAGGGCCGGCCATGCCGACGACTTCGACCAGCAGGTACAGGAAGTCCTCGCGTTCCTGCACCGCGACTTCCCCGCCGACCACCCGTTCAGCCAAATCACCTTGATGCCCACCGTCACTGCCCGCCCCGACCCCTGGCTCCTCGGCTCCTCCGGCAGCAGCGCGGGCCTTGCCGCCGCCCTCGGCATCGGGTATTCCTTCGCGGGATTCATCAACCCCGGCGGCGCCGTCCGTGCCCTCCGGGCCTACCGGCGGGCGTTCACTCCCACCGCCTACGGACAAGAAGCCCCGCAGGCCATGCTCGGAGTGAGCGTCTTTGCCGCCGACACCGACGAGGAAGCCCATCGGATGACCTGGCCCACACGCGCCGTCTACGCCAGCCTCGGTCATACCGACCCCGGCCGCATCGTCGTCCCCTCGATCGACGAGGCATCCCGTGTCCTCACCCCGGCGCAGAAAGACGAGCCTTCCCGCATCGTCGACGGGCGCTGGCCGCGCCAACTCGCCGGCAGCCCCGCGACCATCCGGGACCAGCTTGGCCAGATGATCGAACAATCCGGTGCCACCGAAGTCATGCTCCAAAGCATCAGCCCGGATCAGGAAGCCCGCCGGTACTCCCACGCCCTCGTCGCCGACGCACTCGGGATCGTGAACACCGCCGACGTCGCCACGGCCGGAGCGGCGTGATCTGAATCCTCCGGGGTGTACGGAGGCTCTGTCCGTGGAGCCGGCCTGCTGAATGATCGCCTATGCGCCAGTAGCCGGAGGACAGCGCGTTCTGGAAATACTAACCCGAGTTCCGCCGCAGTGTGTTCGGCCTGATCGACGTCGGCAGGCGCCTCGTGTAGCTCGCCGCCGGCATCGGGACCAGCGAGCAGGCAATCTAGGCACGGAAGAGGCAGCCCTTGATCGATACCGGTCGCGGCGGCCCGGATCGCAGTGGTGGAGACGGAGCTGGCGCGCTGGTGTGCCTGGGGAAGGCGCGGCGTGCCGATGGCATGCCGGGACACGGCCGTGTTTGGTGATCAGACCTGGTCGGTCCCCTGTCGCACCCCGCGGCCTCGCTTCCGGGACAGCCGTGCGTGTCTTGAGGCCGTTATGTTCGCCTACCAGGGCAGACGCGCAGTGCCCTGGCAGACAGAAAGGGAAACCCGCGATGTTGGAGATCTCACGGTTCGCCCCGGATGCGTTTCCGGATATCAGCCCCGTCGCTGGCGTCACCAGTGCCACGACATCGTGCGGCCTGAAGTCCGGCGATGGCCCGGACCTACTCCTGATGGCAGTACGGCCGGGAACGACGGTCACCGGCGTGTTCACGCAGTCCACCGTCACATCTCCCGCCGTGCAGCGCTGCCAGCGCAGCATGCGTGAGGGGCGCGCACGGGCGCTGGTAGTGCACGCGGGCAACGCGAACGCCCTCACCGGCGCCCAGGGCAGGCTGCTCGTGGAACGCATCTGTGAAAGCGTCGCCGTGAGCCTGGACTGCCCAGCCGGAGAAATTGTTACCGCTGGCACGGGTATCATCGGGCAGCGCATCAGCGATGAGCAGCTCCTCGAGCCACTGCCCTCTCTTGTGGACGCCCAAGACGCCGTCGACTGGCGTCAGGCCGCGGAAGCTATCCGCACGACCGACACCTTTCCCAAGGCCAGTTCCCGCAGCTTCATGCTAGGCGACCAGCCTATCGTCGTCAGTGGCATCGCTAAGGGATCCGGGATGATCGCACCCGATATGGCCACAATGCTCTGCTTCATGTTCACCAACGCGACAGTGGATGCCGCCGAGCTTCACCGCCTGCTGATCTACGCGAACTCGGGCAGTTTCCGGCGCATCACGGTCGATGGGGATGAGTCGACGAGCGATACGATGCTTGCCTTCGCGACCAACAACACCGACCTCGCAGCCGACGGTGACCGTGATGCGGCCGTCATCCAGCTCCGCGATGCCTTCGCCGAGGTCGCCCATGACCTGGCCATGCAGGTCGTAGGCGACGGCGAAGGGATCTCGAAACTCATCACGGTGACAGTGCGGGGCGCGCGGACCGACGACGACGCCCACGCAATGGCGAAGTCCATCGCGGAGTCCCCACTGGTGAAGACCGCGATCGGCGGTGGCCATCCGAACTGGGGACGTATCGCGATGGCGATCGGGAAATCCCGCCGCCCCGTCCAGCAGGAGCGGCTCACCGTGTGGCTCGGCAAAAACAAGGTCATGATCAACGGAGGTCAGAACGACAGTCTGGACCAGACTACACTAGCCGCCTACATGAAATCAGACTCCATCGACATCACCGTCGACGTCGGGATGGGCCACGAAAATAGCACCATGCGGACCTGCGATCTCACGAAGGAATACATCGACATCAATGCGCACTACATGACTTAATATTTCCCAGGGTTCGACTACCCTCCATTGACACCGCGATCTCGACGATCCGAAGGTGCCCCGACCGTTCACAGATAGGGCTGATGCGTCACAGGATGAACCGTCCGCATAGCTGACGAGGATGACGCCGCCGTCCGCGTCGCCGTCGCGAAACAATGGGCGGATCGCCGCGCCGATCATCACGGGTACGAGAAAATCGATCTCGGGTTTCCGGTTAGCCGATGGGACTGCGATGCCGGCGAGCTCGTTCCACAGGATGGCGATGGGGGCCGATTAGGGGATCACGGGTTGCGCCAGGGCGGCGGCCTGCTACTCGGAGCACGCGTGTCAGATTCCGCCTCTTCCTCTGGCCTCTCCGGGGCACCCGCCGGGGTCTGGTGGGAGGGAGAATACTGTGACCCGGCAGAGCGTGAAAGGCGAGGTCGTTCATCTGCGGTCCGCGGGCGTGGAGGATCTGGGCAAGCGGCTCCTGGTTGCCTGCACCCGCACGCCGAGTCCTCGGCAGGCCGGTAGCTGGCTTTGGAAGACCGAGCGGTTCGGTACCACCACCGCCGAGATGCGGCGGTTGCGGGCCTGGCTGCTGGAACGCCGGGTGGAGGTCGTGGTCCTAGGGCCTGTTCTGAGTCTG
>NZ_SJXI01000212.1:0-4791 GCF_004337455.1 Parafrankia sp. BMG5.11
CCGGACCCGGACCCGGACCCGGACCCGGGTCCGGCTTCAGGGTGTGGGTCACGTCAAGGTGCACCAGCATCGGCCGGTGGCGGGCACGGTCAGGACGGTCTCGGTGAAGCGGGAAGGCCGCCGCTGGTATGTGGTCCTCTCCTGCGACGACGTGCCCGCGCGGCCGCTGCCGGCCACCGGGGTGGTGGTGGGGGTGGATATGGGGGTGTGGAAGCGCTGCGGATCGTGAACATGACCCGCCGGGCCCCACCGAGACCCGATCCGGACCGGCCCGGGGTGTTCCTGGCGAACGGGCAGGCGGCGAAGCCCGGGTTGAACAGGAGTGTTCTCGACGCGGGGTGGGGGGTGTTCCTCGCTGTGCTGCGTGCCAAGGCTGAAAGTGCCGGACGGGTGGTCGTCGAGGTCAACCCTGCCAACACCTCCCGCACGTGTGTGGTCTGCGGGCACTGCCACGCCGACAACCGCAGGACACAGGCCGCGTTCACCTGCGTCGCCTGCGCGCATGCCGCGCACGCCGACGTGAACGCGGCGATCAACATTCTTCGGGTCGGGCTGGCCCGTCAGGGCGCGGAAGCGGCCTGAGAAGCCGACGGCTCCAACCGTCGGAGGAGTCACGGGCCGGAATGATAGTGATCAGATGGTCGCGGGTGGCCGGGTCGGACGATCCGGGCGGTCGTGCGCGGGATCCGGGCCGTGGACGGGCCGTGGACGGGTCGCGGTGGACGTCCGCGTATGGATCCGAGATTCTGGGCGATGGGCCGTCTCGGCCGGGCGGGCTTGACTGATCACATGACGACACACCTGACGACCCACCCGGCGACCCACCCGGCGACACCCGTGACGACGACCGTGATCAGCGGGGCGTGCCCGGCGCGCGGCGCGGCGGACCGTGGCCGGGTGACCCGATGACGGAGCGGGTGCTGGCCCCGCTCACTGTCGTCTCGGCGGTCGGCTCGGGCATCGTGGGCGGCGTCTTCTTCGCCTTCTCCGTGTTCGTGATGCGGGCGCTCGACGGGTTGCCGCCCGCCCAGGGCCTGCAGGCGATGCAGGGCATCAACAGGTGGGCGCCCACCGGCTGGTTCATGACGGCCCTGCTGGGCACGGCGCTGACCTGCGCCGTCCTCGGCGTCTCGGCGGCGCTGGACCTCGACCGGCCGGGCGCCGCACTGCGCCTCGTCGGCAGCGTGCTGTACCTCGTCGCGATCGTGGTGACGATCTTTTACCACGTTCCGCGCAACGACGCGCTGGCCGGGGTGTCGCCGGACGGCGTCGACGCGGCGCGGCGGTGGGCGGAGTACCTGCCCGGCTGGACCGCCTGGAACCACGTCCGGACGATCACCTCGATCGCGGCGGCGGCGACGCTCACCGTCGCCGCCCGCGTCGTCGAGCAGGCGAGGTGAGACCGGCCCACCGGGCCGGCCGCTGCCAAGGACGAGAGCCGGCCCGCGGCCCGGCGTACCGCCCGCGGGCGCGGCGGGTGGGTCAGGTCCTCCGGTTCCCGTGCTCCTCGGTGATGCCGGTGATCGGTGCGTCGCTGGCGATGCGCGCCCGGCGGATCAACGCGATGCGGGTCCGTGGCGGGGGGTCCGCCGGGATGACTGGGAGGGACTGGCCGCGCCGCTCAGCCTCGTACTCGAGCCGTGCCCTCGCCTTGGCGAGGGTGTCCTCGCTCGGCTGGAGAACCTGCTTCGTGTCGAGTGTCGCCGGGTGCTGGGGGAGCGAGCGCTCGACGCGGAACAGGACGCGGTCGCCGCCGTCCGCTCCGGCGTCGCCGACGAAGGTACGGAAACCCGCGAAGGTGAGCGACGCCCTGCCCCGCAGCCGCCAGGGGGTGCCCGTGGGCACCGCCAGCCGGAAGCCCTCGGCTGTCAGCTCGAAGGAGGTCGCCCGCATCGGAAGCGGAAAGCCGTCCTCGTCGAGCACCGACAGATGCGCCGGAGTGCCGCCCTCCACGGCCTCCCTGGCCACGTCCTGCCAGGGACGGACCGGCCAGGCCGACCGCTTCATCCTGCGGGCGGGCGAGGGGTCGGATGTCGGGTAGACCGTGTCGGGCGCCGCGGACCACACCTGCGGTGGGTCGTCGAGGGCCGCGTGGCTGTCCCACCAGTACACCCGTTCGGGCTTGTTCTCGATGATGATCCGAGACCAGTAGGTGACGGCCTTGCGCGCCTCCTCCCACGTGATGCCGTGGCTGATCCCCTCGTAGCCGGTCTCGGCGAGATAGCGGATGGCGTTGGCCTGGATGTCGCTGTCGCGCACCGCACCGTGGGCGCGAATGACCACGACCGGTTCCTCGGGGCGGCCCTCGATCAGGAGCCCGACCTTCGAGGTGCGCCGCACCCGCTCGGCCTTGGCCGGATTGGGCAGGCCCGTTGCCAGGTCGATCGTCGACATGTCGTCGGCCGGAAAATAGTAGGTGGGCGTGTCGATCGGAATGCCGGCCGCGGACACCGTCGAGAACTCGGCCACCACCCCCGACTCTATGAGGCTGAAGACCCGGGCCGGAAGATCATGAAGGTCACTCATCTGGCTAACCGCTTCCTGTCGGGTCCGGACCGGACCTGATGGTCAAAGCCGCCGGGAGGTCCCTGCCGTTCCTCGGGGGCGCTCACCCGCGGACGACCGGAACCCAGTCGTAGGTCTCCCCGTCGGGACCCATCGGCGAATCGTGTTCCTCCACGATGCAGATCGGGTTGGCGTGCGTGGCGAACAGCTTCTTCTCGTCCTCCAGCGTGTGTGGCAGCCGCTCGGGGTCCCTGATGAGACGCTGCGAGTTCTCGAAGTCCTCGCGGCTGTTCCACCAGATCTCCATGATGCAGTCGTAACCGCTGTCGTGGATTTCTCCGGTCACCGGGTTCTCGACGGGAGTCAGGTAACGTCGCACGTACCGGACCGCGTTCGGTATGGCCGGCTTCCCGATCTTCTTCGCCAGCTGTGTGTGCTGATTCTCGTAGTAGTCCAGGAACTCTTCCGTTGTCATGTCCGGGCGCTTCTTGAAGAAGCAGACCTGCTTGAACACGCGGCACGGCCCCTCTCAAAAATTCGGCCGGGCCCAGCTCGGCTGTGCCTACGGCCGACAGTCGGTTGAGCTTCTGCGTTCCCCAGTTTCCGGCCAGCAACATAGCAAATCGGCGGGTGACGCGGTAGGCATTCGCGCGGGCGCCCGCGAGCTCGGGCGGATGCCTCACGGTCGTGCGCCCCGGAATCACCGCGGGCCGGCGGGACGTGTCACCTCGCACAGGCGGCTCCGGTGGCCGGTCGTGCCGGGGCGCCGGCCCCGCTCTCCGCGGCCCGACGGCCCGGCCGACGTGGCTCGTCCATGACCATCGGTGACCGGCCCTACCGGGCGGCGGCCACCGTGCCGGGCATCGCTCCGGCGTGATTCCGCGCGGAGCCGCGTGGGTGACCGGGCCACCGGTCCGGCGTTGCGTCCAAGGTTCACCGCAATTTCGAATGAATGACACAGATCTTTTTGGCGGGCCGGTGGCCGTCCCCGAAGGTTCACCGTTGATTCGTGTATCTGCTCCTGTTTCCGGTGCGGGCTGTTGCCATTCTCCGGTGAGTTTCGCCGTTCACTGAGTCTGCGGTCCGGCAGGCCACGGTGAAACTGGTCAGGAGTACCCCTGTGGCCTCCCGCCTCCTGAAAGTGGCCGCCGTGGCCGTGGCCGCGATTGTCGCGTGTGTGCTGTTCGCGGCCGCGCCTGCCGGGGCAACGCCCCCGAACATTCCCTCGGCGAGCACGGCCCTGACCAGGCTGAATTCGCTGACGGTAGCGGCGGAATCGCATGCGTCGACCTATGACCGCGACCTTTTCCCGCACTGGATCACCGTGAGTGGCGCCTGTAACACCCGGGAACAGGTCCTCAAGCGCGACGGTACCGGTGTGGTCGTGAACAGCAGCTGCGCCGCGACCTCCGGATCGTGGTACAGCCCGTACGACGGTGCCACGTGGACGGCCGCGGCCGACGTGGACATCGACCACATGGTCCCGCTGGCGGAGGCCTGGGCCTCCGGCGCCTGGGCGTGGACCACCACGCAGCGCCAGACCTACGCGAACGACCTCGGCGGGCCCGAGCTGTGGGCCGTCACGGACAACGTCAACCAGTCCAAGGGCGACAAGGACCCCGCGGAATGGCAGCCGTCGCTGTCGTCCTTCCGCTGCACCTACGCGCGGGCCTGGGTTCAGGTGAAGTACTACTACAACCTGACCGTGGACAGCACTGAGAAGTCGGCCCTGAACACCATGCTGGGTACCTGCTGACGGCTCTGACGGGACATCGCCGCCACGACCGGGCCGCCCGCGGCCGGTAGCAGGAGGCGATCCGGCGGATGCGTCCGGCCGGGGAAGCCGGGCTGGGAAAGCCCGGCTGGAAAGGCCTGGCCGGTGACACGACGGTGGGTGGGTCCGCAGGTTGCACCGCGGGCCCACCCACCGGTGGTTCAGCTCAGCTCACCGGGTGGCCCGGCTCGCCGGGTGGATCAGAAGCCCATGCCCCCCATGCCGCCCATGGCGGCCGCGTCGGCACCGCCGCCGGCGCCCGCGGGCTCCGGCTTGTCCGCGACGACGACCTCGATGGTGAGGAAGAGGCCGGTGATGGACGCGGCGTTCTGCAGCGCCGAGCGGGTGACCTTCACCGGGTCGATGATCCCGGCGGCGATCATGTCGACGTACTCGCCGGTGGCGGCGTTCAGGCCGTGCCCGGTGGGCAGGCCGCGGACCTTCTCGACCACGACGCCGCCCTCGAGACCGGCGTTGGTGGCGATCTGGCGCAGCGGTGCGGCGAGCGCGCG
>NZ_SJXI01000022.1:0-25121 GCF_004337455.1 Parafrankia sp. BMG5.11
CACACATTAATCGTCAGTACCACCAGAACCATTTTCCGTTGAACTCCCAGCCGGGCCGGACGATCGCGTCTGGCCTGCTGTTGCGCACCAGGGTCTGGCCGAATGCTGCCCACTGCTGGTTGTACTCGCCGCGGGCGCATGCCGCCTCGTTGCCGTCCTCGGGGAACAGCGGCTGGGCCACCGACAGCATCCCCTGGTAGACGTTCGGCCGAAAGTCGCTTATCGGCCAGTCGTCCTGGGTGATGGTCTGCCAGTTCCTGCGGGCGGTGAACACGACGGCCACGTCCGTGGGGCGGCCGATCCATGTCTCCCAGGTACGGATGTCCTGTGGAGGGTTGGCGTTCGCCCCGGACGGCCAGGTCAGGCCGCTGCTCATCGAAGGGGCGATCGTCGTCTGCGGGATTCCCTCGGGTGGCTCTGGCTGTTCCTCGGAACCGCCCACCACGACCAGGAGCACGACGACGAGAACCGCCACCATCGCGGCGGCGGCACCCCCACCGAGCAGCCCAAGTCTCCACCGACGGGACGTACCGCCGGACTTCTCGCGGCGACGCCCCACGCCCTACCTCCGCCAACTCCGTGGATTCCGGTGCCTAACTCTACCCGTACGTAAGAGTTGACCGATGCGGGGAGTAAGGCACTTGAAGTGAGGAGCCTGCTACCACAGGCAACTGGCTGTGGTCATCGTGTGGTCGGTGGGCGGCGGAATGTGACGTAGTGCGCGTCACTTGACCCACGAGCGGCTGACCAGGGTGCCTGCGATCTCCTGATGACTACGCCGGCCGCCTTGATCCCGTTTCTACGCCGTATGTTGCTCCACCGGCGCAGCGCGAATCACGTCGCCTGGCGACGGCCCGAGGCCCCGAGGCTGACGCAGAGGGGTGGGAGTCGGGCTCGCCGCCCACCGGGGCCGATGTCGTTGGGCAGGTCGTTCAATGAGGTAATAGGAAGCAGCGTGTCGTAGGCGACGGTGAACCGCGCACCAATGCGATACCGATGATCGACGTCGAACCGTTGCACATGCTCGCGACCGGTGGCGTCGATCCAGCGGGCCCGGAGGTCGAAGTGCTCTTCGTACCGGTCCTCGACCACTGTGCCGTCGGCGAGGGCGGTCGCCTCGGCGCGGGCTGTGTCGTACCGGTGCGCCCGCCACGCGGTGTCACCGGCGATCACCGTGAATCCGGCCAGAGCGACCGAGATACCGAACAGTGCCACCCGCAGCACCGGGCGCCGGGCGAACAGGGCCGCCCGTCTCGTCCCGGGGGCGTGGTCGATCCCGTCATGCCCCCGCCTCCATGATCAATTCGGTGTCGTTGCTTGCTGCGATCAGTGCCCGCACCTGGGTTGCGTCGCCGGAATCCACGGCTTGCTCGATCAGCTCCCGCACATCAACGCTCCGGCCGTCGGGGGAGATGACCACAGCTGTCACCCATCGGCTCGCCCGTTCCCAGCCGGAGTCGACCAGCCTCATGCTGATCACGTTGCCCAGGCAGTCGGAGAGGACCGCGCGGGCAAGCGCGTCGCGCCCCGGCGGTGGCTCGGTGCGGATCGAGGGCTCGATGCGGCGGGCGAGCCCGCGCCAGTCCATGTCTCTCCTCGCTCGGGCCCACCACGTGCCACCCGCATGGGTTGCACCTACGAGGACTCCACCTGACGTGTGGAAGGGGGCGGTCCCATCGCCCGATGCGTTGGCTGCCGACGGGCGAGGAGCGGTAGCGGGAGGTGGACCGGACTCCAGGGCATCGACCGCGACGGTCACCGCGTCCGGCGCCGTGCCCCGGCCCGTCGCCCGCAGCAAGTCGGCACGTGCCTCGTCGAGGGGCTTGAACAGGTCTGCCGGACTTTCCAGCACGCTTGCCGGGAGCACGACCTGGTTGGAGTCGGCGAGCAGCTCCCGTGGAGCCCACCGGTTCAGGTCATCGGCTTGGTGGATACGCACTGGCCTGTCGTCGGGCCGGCTGACAGGCCGGCAGCGGGATGCCTCGGCGCGTTCGGTGCCCGGCGACGCGGCGTCGCCGATTTCAGCTCTGGCGGGAGCGGGCACCGGTAGTTCCGCCAGGGCAGCCAGACGCGGCTGCAGTGGAAGCCGGGCGTGCGCGGCCCAGGGATCCCTGGCCTCGTCCGTCAGGATGGCCGCGGAGACCCACCGGACGACGTGTGGATCATCAAGGGCCTCGTCGAGGGCGTCGTACAGGTCCTCGGGGAACGTCCGCTGCTGGGCGAGGACCTTGGTCCAGTGCCCGCCGAGGTGGTCGAACGCCGCCGCGACCAGCGTCGCGCGGGTCAGGGCGGAACGGACTTCGGTGGCACCGAGAACCTCGGCGGCCCGTGCGTCCGCCGCGAGCTCCACCCCCCAGCGGTACCGTTGCGTAGCGTTCAGCAACGCAGCGGAAACGGCCCGGCGCGGCGGGAAGCGGCTGGTGAGCGCCTGCGCGACCATGCCGCGGGTGGACGCCAGCGCTCCTTCGCGCCAGCCGGTCAGCTGATGACGAGCGATCTCCCGGGCGACGATGGCCGTGAGCTGCGCGGCGGTGAGCCCACGCAGAAGGGGCCAGCCGAGGAGCAGGCTCGGTGACCGGCCACCGAATCCTGGGTGCACCAGCGCCACCGGAGTCGGTAGAACCCGGACGGTGAGCGGAGCGCCGAAATCCATCCGTTCGGAGGCCCGGAGTATCAGAACGACAAGGTCGGGTTCATCGTCCGGTCGTAGCACCCGGCCCGGTGGGCGGGCGCTCCGGAGGACCGGGATGAGCAGGGCCAGCAGCATCCCGACGAACGGCGCGACACCGATCAACCAGTCATGCGACGCGACGGCCAGGCCGACGACGAAAAAACTCAGGACGATACTGTCGATCATTAAGAAGAACCACAGGACGATCGCCCATAGAACGTTTGTCGGGACCGTTATACGGCCGGCCCTCAACTGGTCGACAGAGGGTGGAATGGTGTTCATGGGCATCCCGAGAAGGGCACGGCGTCCTCTTTCGGAGCAGCGCGAAATGATCCGTGGCAGCACGACAGCGAATGTCGTCCAGCCCACGGAACGAGTATCGACAATGGCTACGACCGGGCTCCGGCCCGGACACGGCAATGAAATCGAGGACGACCAGAGGCCTCCAGGGAAGGTCGGCGCAATACAGCGTTGGACAGCACGAATTGCTTCGCCGACCAGACTTCCCGGCACACCAACAGCTACCTTATCGGGTTACTTCTGAACCCGCAAGCGCTTCCGGGGCGGACAATTCGCCGGAGCGACACTGGCCGGGCAGCGGGACCTCGTGGTGTCGGCCATAGCCACTCGGTGCTGGCAGCCGGCATGAGCCTGTGGAACGCCGCAGGCCCATCCAACCGGGTCCGGAACGGCGTTCAACGGGTTCCGCTCCTCCAACGAGATGATCACGTTCGCGGTTCGCTGACTCCGCTCGTTGTGTCCCGTGACGGTGAGGAGCTGCCTGCCGAGCACCGCATCGTCGTCGACCATTGATCGTGGTCGGCTACCGGGGGTGCAGCGGCCCGCTCGGGATTGCTGATCGACGCCTCCCAGCCGGCGCAGAACGGGTAGATCGCGGTGGCGGATCCGGACCTCGGACACGGCGGCCCGAGGTCCAGGTCGCCTCGGCGGCGCTGGGCTGCATCAGCCAGGAACGCCTACGCCTACGGGACCTGGTGCCGTACGAGGTCGCCGCTTTTCACCCTCAGGACCGGGAGAATACCTACCGGATCTTCGCCTCCGGCGGCTTCCCTCCATCATCGACACTCGATCCGGGTCGGCGCGGGACAGGGAGAGCCGACTGCGGGCGTGCTCCGGGTCGTAGGGCAGGCCACTGTGCCCCGGCCAGTCGGGCCGATATGGTGGGAGACGGTGCGCCGGGAAGTCTGGTCGGCATGGGGATGCGTCTGGTCTGTGTGCGTTGTGTGACCGGTTCGAGGTGGTCATGGGACGCGCGGAGAGATACCGCATGCGATTGGATTTCTCGAAGGGATGTGGATGTCCGCCGCACCGTCTGGTACCCCGACGCCGGAGGGCCGGGGCCGGTCCGGTGCTCTTCCCACCCGGCTCCTGACGCGGCCGGGCTGGTTCCGTGCTCAGCAGGTCACCGGCGTGCTACGCAGCGAGACCGTTGGTGGCCTGCTACTCCTGGCCGGCGCGGTGGTGGCGCTGGTCTGGGCGAACTCGCCCTGGCGTGCGGCGTACGCGACGCTGACCGGTGCCTACGTGGGGCCGGAGGCGTTGCATCTGCGCCTGAACCTGGCGCACTGGGCGTCCGACGGACTGCTCGCGATCTTCTTCTTCGTGGTCGGTCTTGAACTCAAACGCGAGTTCGTCCTCGGCGAGCTGAGATCACCCAGCCGCGCGGCCCTGCCGATCATCGCGGCGGTCGGCGGGATGGCGATGCCCGCCCTGATCTACACCCTGGTCAACAGCCTGTCCGCGGACGGGGCGCCTGAGGGGTGGGCGGTGCCGACGGCGACGGACATCGCGTTCGCGGTCGCCGTGCTGGCCATCATCAGCACCCATCTCCCGGTCGCGCTCCGCTCGTTCCTGCTGACCCTGGCCGTCGTCGACGACCTCCTCGCCATCACGATCATCGCGGTGTTCTTCACCGACTCGCTCAGCCCGGCGCCGCTGGCCGGCTCCGTCGCGACGATCATCCTGTTCACCCTCCTGGTGAACCGGGGTGCCGGCCGCTGGTGGCTGCTGCTGCCGCTCGCCGTCGTCGCGTGGGCGCTCATGCACGCCTCGGGGGTGCACGCGACCATCGCCGGGGTGCTCATGGGATTCGCGGTACCCGCCCGCCCGGAGCCAGGGGAACGGGTGGGGATGTCGGAGCGACTCGAACATCTCTGGCGTCCGGTGTCCGCCGGCATCGCCGTGCCGATCTTCGCGTTGATGGCGGCCGGGGTGTCGCTGGGCGACGGCGGGATCGGCGCGGCGCTGCGCGACCCCGCGGGCATGGGCATAGCCCTGGGGCTCGTGGTCGGCAAGCTGGTCGGGGTCCTGGGCTCCACGTTCCTACTGGCTCGGTTCACGCATGCCGAGCTGGACCAGAGCCTGTCCTGGTGGGATGTCCTCGGTGTCGCCCTGCTCGCCGGGGTCGGTTTCACCGTCTCGCTGCTCATCGGTGAGCTGGCGTTCGGTGACGGGACCGAACGCAACGACCACGCCAAGGCGGCGATCCTCCTCGGATCCCTGACCTCCGCCCTGCTCGCGGCAGTGGTCCTCCGAACCCGTAACCGCGTGTACCGCAAGATCGAGGAAGAAGAAACGATCGATCAGGATGGCGACGGCATCCCCGACGTGTTCCAAGAATCCGCCGTTGAGGACGCCGCTTCCCATGCCACCGACACTCCCCGTCGAGGTTGATGGAGAGCACCGAACATAAAGCCCGGCGACCAGCCCACGGCATTCAGCTCCTTCTGAGAGCTGGGCGTCCAAGGGGCGTGCGCTTGGATCGAGAGCGATTCGCACGCACGCCCCAAAGACCTACGATCTCTCTTCTGGCTGGTTCGGCACTGCAGGAATCTCCCCGCCGAGGACAGGGGCGAGCTGGGTGCGCGTATCGGTTCGTAGCTGTGCCACGAGCTTGCGTGCGGTCTTTGCGCCGATGCGGAGACGTTTGCGGAGGGTTTCGGCGGAGATCGGACGGTGGTGGGTCTCCCAATGGAGAGTGCCCTCGGCGCGTGCGCGGTGAAGTAGATCCTGTTCAGCGGCCCGCCGTCGGTGCCCAGGAGGTCTGAACTCGGTCTGCTCCTGTAGGTCCAGCGTTCGTGGCGCCGACGGTACGAGGGCACCGGAATGACTTACCGGTTCCATTTCTCCCTCGATACCGGGTGGGCCCAGTTGTCCGAGCGCCGCCTTCTGGCTGGTGCCCGTCTGGTGCATGGCCTGGAGCATGCTGGGGCCGACCTCGCTCCATCCGATAAGGAGCAGTGGGCCGACAGCGTCGAACGCGGCCTTGCCGTAGTCCGCGGCGATGAGGGGTTCCGCAACGTTCAACGCCAGCGTTACCATGCTGGAGAAGATGAGGAGACGTCGCGCTGACCGCAGCACATCGACCGGGCCGCCGTGCAGGGCCAAGTGCCGCGTGCCGAGCAAGAGCCCTACGACGGACAGGTCGACAGCCGGAGCGACCAGGGGAGCGACCCAGATCGGGACTCCAAGACGGAGTCCGAGCGCGAGCACGTTGCCGAATCCGAACAGGAATGTAAGTCCGACGACGGTCGCCATTATCAGGGTGACGAGCTTCGCGATCGATGCCGCTGCTACACGAGAATCGGCATCCACGTTCGAATCTACGGATGTCGTTGTTGCTGGGTTCACGCGTCACCGCCCCCTGGCTGCGGGGTATGGGTTGACCGTGCAGTCGGCGGGCTCCAGAGCCGCCCCCAACGGCAGGAAACTGATCGCGGGGCGCGCCAGGTACCTCGGGGTGGGTATGGCGGAGAGCGCCGGATCAGCCTGCCTTGGACGCTGTGTTACGGGAAGGCCCTCCCACACGGGCCGCCCCGCCGCTTCCCGCCCCGGGTGGAGGTGTAGCAACGGGTGTAGCAACGCTGGCGAACAACCACGTACGTCAGCGGCCTTCCACGGCCGAAAACGTACGTCCACGGACGTTGAAATGACGGTCAGTTCGGCCTGAAAAGCGGAAGGTCGGCGGTTCGACCCCGCCCCTGCCCACCCTTTTGACCTGCGGAAATGACGGGATTTGTCGATCACAGGTTGATCGTTTTATGGCAACGGGTGTGGCAACGGAGCCATGCGATCTCGGTGACGGTCTGTTTCGGATTTCCGGGTGGGAGGTCACGAGGCCTGTGCTCACGGACGTTGCCACAAGGTATGGGCCTCGTATGGCAACGAAGCTCGGTAGGCCCGGTCGCGTCGGCGCCATGACCTGCAACGGTGCTCAAGATCGAGTCTGGTAGACCGTCCGCTTTTGCGGCGGACGTTCTACGGGGCGCTCTCCCCCTGGGGCTTCCTCATGAGGGCCCTGCCGAGAGGCGACAAGCAGGTGGCGCGGGACGACGACGGCTACTACCTGACGTCGGCGCTGGTGGATCGCCAGTCCAAAGGAGCTCCGGATCATCTGAGCGCGAGCGAGGAGGTCGGCGGCAGGCCTGGTCCTGACAGCCGCGACCAAGAACATCGTCCTCCGAAGACCACCACACAACCGCGGAACTGCCCCGGCACACAACGCGGCTGGTAGTTGGACTCTCTCCGCCGGTGATCGAGTCTCGCTGGCGTGTTCGAGGGCGAGCGGGCTGCTGCTCGTGGGCCTGCGGCCCGCCGCTACGAGTACCTGCCGACCTTCATCCTGCGTGGCCTGACCGCCCTGCACCTGGAGTTCGATCTCGCGCCATCGCCGCCGCGTCGCGGCCCGGCGGCGGGCTCACCCACCGGGTAGGTCAGAGGCTGACACAGTCGTCTGGCATGGTGCCGTACCCGGAGGGGCGCACGGTTCCGGCGGCCGGGGTGATCGTCCCCCGGGGACCCCTGCTGCCGCACGAGCCGACCGTCATCGGCCTGTGCGTGGGCGGGATGGGCGCTGTCTACCACGTGCGCGACCGGCGGGGGCGGCCGGTCGCGGTCAAGGTGATCAGGCCGGATCGGGCCGGGGACCAGGAGTACCGCCGCCGTTTCCGGCGGGAGGTCGAGGCGGCCCGTCGGCCTCGTCTGCACAACCGTCGTTCATCAGGGGTGGTGCAACGAGCGCTCGTCCCCGGGTGCCGCCGAAGCCGCGGATGGGCCGGACTTACTTCGGCGTCTCTGTCTGCTGTCGGGGTGCGTCCGGGCGGGTGAGGTCGTCGCGAAGGGCCCGCAGGTAGGAGCGGAGGATCGCGGATCGGTCGATGAGGGTGGGGTTGAGCAGCCACTGGGTTTCGATCCCGAGGGCGACGGCGACGATCTCGGTGGCTTTCGCCGCGGCGTCGATGTCGCTGCGGATCTCGCCGCGTTGCTGCCCTCGCCGGATCTCGTCGGCGATGAGGCCGCGGGTCTGCTGGTCGCGCTGGTCGAAGTAGTCGTGCAGGGGGTCCTCTGGGTCGAGGTTCTCCGCCCGCAGGACGGTCACCAGTCGGATGACGATGTCGGGTTCGGTTGGGGTCTGAAGGTCCTGGGCGCCGAAGATGCCCTTGCCCGCGTAGTCGGTCGCCGCCTGATCCACGAGTTCGTCGCGCCGGACCATGACGGCGCGGAGCAGATCCTCCTTGGTGCCGAAGTGGTGGAGGATCCCGCTGTGGCTGATGCCGATGCGCTCGGCCAGCTCGAGGAGCCCGGTCCCGCGGTAGCCGTACCGGGCGAACAGCTCGACGGCTGCGTCGAGGATCTGCTCCCGCCGGGCGACCCCCCGGCGGTTCGGCGTTCCCTTCTTCGGTGGCATCAGCCGGGCACTCCCGATGGGCTTGACAAGGCGCGACCTCCGAATAACCATACAGACCTGTCAGGAAGATGTGGTTCGGCTTCCCGGCGGACGACGAGCGGCCCCTGAGACGGCTCAGGCTGGTGACGTGATGGAGCGAACGTGGAGCTGGGGACTGCTATGGAACCACCGGAAGATCCCAGAGGGGTTGCGGCGGGCGCTGTCGAGGTCTTCCGCACAGGGTGATCATCCTCGGGAGTGCCATGCCCGTCGCCGGTTCGGCACCGCAGAGGCGTTCGGCGGGTTCGCGCCCATCGCGGCGGTTCCGGGGCCGACAAGGGCCGACGGAGGCCTGAGTGTTTGAGAGACGGCGTATGTCCGCGTCTGGGGCTTCGCGAGGGCCGGCCCTGCCAGTGCGATGGGCGACCGGGTGTGCGCCACTGGCGTGCGGAGGGGCCTGTATGCGCTCGCAGGCCTGAGCGTGCCCGGTCAGGGCATTCCGCCCGGCGGTGTCGGTTGGCTCCGCCATAACCTGTCGGGGCCCTCCGAGCCGTGGACCAGGGCGTTCGCGGTCGTCGGACTTTTGGGAGATGCGCACCATCCCGCGGGGAATATCTGACATTCCCGGGACGTCGGTTGTGCCGCGACCGTCCTAGGCCCTCGCCACATGGCACGACACCGTTGCTCCACGGCGGAGCTTCGACGGTGTGCTCGGGGAGTGGAACCAGTTCAGCCCTGACGGCGGCGCCTGTTCCTCGGCGGCCACGTCGTGACACCAGCCCGGCGAGGTCATCTTCGCACCGCCTTGCCGGGCCTCGCACCAACAGACGAACTTCACCTTCGGAAGGGCGGCGTGATGGGTGAGAGAGAATTATCCGGCGCACACAGTGGCGGTGGCGTCTCGCGCAGGACCTTCGTGCGCGGCACAGCTGCGGCGGCCGGCCTGGCGGCGTTCGGCGGTGCGCTTGCTGCCTGCACCGGAAGCGAACCCGCGGCCGCAGTGAAGCCGGTCGTTCACCCTGTGCCCGAGGCTGCCTACGTACGCAAGCTCGGCGCGGTGCCGGCGGGATCCTGCAACGCGCTCGGGGATCAGCAGTGCAGGACAGGAGTCCCGAACCCTGTCTTCCGCAGTGTGGGGGCGGGCCTGTCCGTACCCGGTCTGGGCCTCCCACTCGGGGGCGTCGGCGGCGGCTCTTTCATGCTCAACCAGTGCGGGACGTTCGGGCCGTGGAACATGGGCGGGCAGCCGACCACAGAGTTCTGGGAGATGCGCACCCTCACGCAGGCGGCGTTCCACGTACGCGAGGAGGTCGTCGGAGGCGACGGGGGCGTGTCGGTCAGGACACTGGCCGTGCCGCACACCAACACCGCCCCTGACCGCACTTTTGGCGGCGTCCTGCCCGCCTGGAAAACACTGAAGCCCGGGGACGGCAGCTACGCTGTACTATTCCCGTTCGGGTACATGACCTACAACGGCTTCCAGTCAAAGGTCTCCACCAAGATCTGGTCACCGATCGTGGCCAACGAGGACGAGCGCACGTCGATGCCGGTGGCATTCTTCGACATGCTGCTGAACAATCCCACCGAGAAGCCGATCAAGCTTTCGGTCATGCTGACGTTCCCCAACGCCCCGGCCTTCGCCACGGGTTCGGTACGGACTGGTCTCTACAGCAGGTTCGATCGCGATTCCGCGTCGGGTATAGGCGGGGTGACCCTCGGCTCGGACTCCCCGGAGAACACGCCGGACACCGTGACGTCAGAGTGGACCATCGCCGCGCATCCGTTCGCCGGGCAGACGCTCACCTACTGCACCTCATGGGACGGATCGGGCGACGGGAGCGACATCTACGCCCCGTTCTCCGCAGCTGGCGCGGACGGGAAGCTGCCGAACGGCGACATCGACCACTCGGCCTCGGCCGGCGCGGTTGCCGTGGCGCTCACCCTGGAGCCCGACCAGACACAGACTCTTCGCTTCGCCCTTTCCTGGGACTTCCCACAGGTCTATTACGACGGGGAAGACGCTACGACGAGGGCCGTCTGGATGCGTCGGTACACGGCGTTCCTCGGTGGAAAGACATCCCGGACCAACGACTACCTCCAGGACTCGTACCCCTTCAGGCAGGGTTTCACCATCGCCCGGAAGGAGCTGGCCCGGTACGATGACTCTCTCGCCGTCGTCGAGTCGTGGTGGAAGCCGATCGCCGAGAATCCACAGGTTCCGCCGTGGCTACGCAAGGCGTCTCTGAACGAGCTGTATCACATGATCTTCAATGGGTCATTCTGGGAGTCCGGGCTCGTCAGCAACACGATGCCGATGAGTGCCGAGGAGGGCACCTCGCCTCGTTTGGGATCCGCGATCCCGGACACCCACATCTATTTTCACACCGATGGCGGGGGCGGTGGAGCACAGACGAACGAAGTCGACATGGACAGCTCCGGCTACCTCGTCTTCGCGAAGCTGTTCCGCAGCATGGAGCTGGGCCGTGTTCGCCCGCTACTCCAGATGGTCAGGCAGAATCCGCTGGGAATCGGGCGCGTGATTCAGCAGACCTTCAGAAGTTCAGGACCTTACATCACCCAGACGGCGTCGTTCCAGAATCTCCCGTTCTCCAAGCCGCCCACAGCGGGAAATCCGCCCGCTCCGCCCGCCACGGATCTCGGTGATCTGTTCGCGGACGAAGCCGGAGATCCCTTTCGTGACTGCCCGCACAAGCTCATCTACCGAACGTATGCACTGATCAAGTTCTACGACGACGACGATCTGCTGGAATACGGATACGCGCCGATGCTGAAGGCGTTGAAATACTCTCAGTTCTTCCGTCCGACCGGCTCTCACCTGCCGGCGGACCCGGCATCCAACAACCCGCCGAACACCATGGATCAGGCCGTCGTGAACGGTCACGGAATCTACAACTGCGGGCTGTATCTGCTGTCGCTTCAAATCCTCTCGACGCTGACGCCCCAGGCTGCCCGACTCGGTGTCGACGAGGCCACGCCCGAGATACAGAAGGAACTCGACGAGGAGCTGGCGGCGGCGAAGGAGGAATTTGAGAGGATCTTCTGGAACCCGGCCACCGGTCGATACCGCTACTGCGACGGCACCGGCGGGATCGGTGATCGTTCCGGTACGATCAGGGGCCGTTTCAAGCCGGTGCCACCGCCGGACGCCATCTGGCTCGAGTCCTTCGCCGGTCAGCTCGTCGCGATGGAGCTCGGCCTACCTGATGTCGTCGATCTGAACCACGCCCGTACTCACCTGAAGAACACCCTGGATTCATTCATCCGGTTCAGGGATCCCGAGGGGAACCTGATGGGTGGTCCGATCATCCTCAAGCCGGATTTCAGTATCTACCCTAGTTCACTGAGGACCACAGAAATCAACGAAGTGATCCCGGGTATCGCCTTCCTGGCCGCCGCGGGAGCATTCCGAATCGGCGCCAAGGTCAAGGACAAGGGCATCGCGGAAAAGGCGTTGAAGCTCGGTGAGGGGTGCGCGGTCCAGATCTACGACATCGAGAACAACGGTTACGCCTTCGCAACCCCCGAGAGCTGGTTCGTGGATGACCACCATATCTCCAGGTTTCCTGGATACACGCGAACCCGCTCTGTCTGGTCGCTCTACGACGCGGTCAGTGCAATCGCGGTGAAGAAACCGTCCTGACGCCAGTTGATCCTGCCTACCAGGCCGGAGCCCACGCCGGCCTGGTAGGGCGATCCGGACACAGACAGATCAGAGGCTGACGGTGCGACCACTCAACCCGGACCTCATCACGTCAACGATGACCGCGTGCCATCTCGGCCAAGCAGGTATCCCGCGGGAAAGGTGAAGGTATGCCCATCGCTCCGGATCATGGAATAGCGGTCAGTTCGGCCTGGACAACCGGCAGGGGCAGGCCCTGCGCGGGTGAGTTCGTCGCGGGCCACGGTGGCCAGGTCTCAGGGATGTGGTCGAGTGCGAGGCGCAGTTGTTCGCCTTCCGTGCCGAGGAGCTGCTGAAGGAAATCAACCGGTGCCCGTGACAGCGTCCACTCGTTGTCCACAAGGCATCCGTTGGGCCGGCGTAGCCTCCCCTTCGAGGCGACTGGTGGGAAGGGGCGAGACATGAAGCAGACCATCGGTTCCGAATCGGCCGACAAGGTCGGAATCATCGCGCCGGTCCAAAACCGCAGGGCGCGCGTAGCTAACAGCTTCGCGATCATCTGGATCTCCGTCGCCGTCTCCGGATGCAGCCGATGAAGACTGCGGTCGTCACCGGGGCGGGGGTGGGCTCGGAAGGGCCATCACGGCAGAGCTGGCGCGACTCGGCTTCGCGGTCTGGGTGACCGACGTCGAACTCGGCATCGCCGAGCCGGTGATCGAGGGCCTCGGTTCCGAGTGCCGCGCGGCGGTGCTCGACGTCACCGACACGAACGCCAGCCGCGCGCTTGCCGACGCGGTCGTCGCCGAGCACGGTCACCTCGACCTGTGGGTCAACAACGCCGGCGTACTCGCCGTGGGCTACGCCTGGGAGGTCGACGACGCCAGCAACGCGCGTGTTCTCGCCGTCAACGCGACCGGGACGATCAACGGCACGATCGCCGCTCTGGCTCACATGGTCCCGGCGGGGCGGGGTCAAGTGATCAACGTGGTCTCGCTCGCGGGGATCGTGGCGACGCCCGGGCAGGCGGTCTACGCGGCGAGCAAGCACGCGGCGATGGCCTTCAGTCTCAGCACGCTTTTCGACCTGCGGCGCGGCGGCCACCGCGGCATCGACATCTGCGCGGTCTGCCCCAGCGGCGTGTGGACCCCGCTGGTGGGGAACCGCATCGACGATCCCGAAGCCGCGGCCTCCTTCACCGCTCCACTGCTCACCGCCGACGTGATCGGCCGCGTGGTCGGCCGCCTCACCGAACGCCCCCGCCCGGTGACGATCGTGCCGCGCCGGCGGGGTCCGATGATGCGCTTCGTGGATCTCTTCCCTCGCCTCTCCGTGCCCGCGGTGCCGACGCTGATGCGGGACGCCCGACGCCGACAGCAGCGCTACAAGCGACTCACCGAGAATGGCGAATGGCCGTGACTGCCGGCTGACCGCTGATCCGAGGCGGACGGACGGGCTACACCTGAAAGCCCTGGTTTGGAGATCGCGCGGTTGCGCCGGGCGCTCGCGGACCTTCCGCCGCCTGCGGCAGGAACATCATCAGCGTCCTTCGTCAGGTCGCCCTGCCGTTGTGTACTCGAAGGCCGGCGGCCATCCGCCAGCCCCAGCAGGAGGAGCCCGAAGAAGTGAGGCGTTGACCGTGGCGACATCGGGACGGACCCCCGCGCAGCGCCGAGCCGATCGCGCCCGCTGCCCGATCCCGGTCGCGCAGATCCTCGGCATCCCGATCCGCACGGTGGCCGACGCGATGCGGCGGGCGGGCGTCGACGGGCCGCTGACCGTCGCGCAGGCGCGGTCGTGGCGGGCAATGACCAGCGAACCGCCGGGCTGGATGGCCGAGCTGTTCGCCGAGACGGCCGCCCGCAGGAGTCAGCGGGAACACCGCGAGCAACGCCGAACCTTCGAAGCGGAGCACGCCACGCTGTTGCTCGCCGACGAGGTGGAACAGCGGCTGCTGGCCGGCCGGCGGATACGGGGCGACGAGGCTGAGCGCCTGGCCGCGGACCTGGCGTTCCGCGCCTACAAGGAGCTCCTCCGCGGTGCGGAACCCGGCGATCTGCTCGCACTGGACCTCGCCGCCCTGCGATGGGCCGGCATCGACCCCGACGACCCCGGCACCTGGCGCCCGGCAGAGTGAACGCCGACCACCCACCTGATCGCCTTCTGTCTCCAGACACCGTGGACGTGCTCCGCTCGGCCGGCCCGGCTATCGCGCTGCTCGGACGCCCAAGGGGCCGGGCTCAGGCTGTGGTTCCGCCGTCGATTTCGGTTCGGTGGGGGAGGAGGTCCGTGGCACCGGCGGTGGCGGACCTGGGGCGGCGAAGCCCCATGGCGGCCAGGCTGGTGGAGGTCAGCGTGATCGCGCTGAGGGCGGCGATCCGGGCGGCTGCCGTGAACACGCCGGGGGTAGGAGTGGCGTGGGGGTCCGTCGCTCCACCGCGCGCTGCTTCTCACCGTTCCTCTTTGTGGAATGATCGGTTCAGAATTTGACGGGCGGATCGGGTGGCAGGTCGTCAGGTGACAGCCCGTGCGGACGCGGAGAGCGGGATGGTCGCCAGTCGTCGGCCCACGGCCGGTCGACCTGGTCCGGTGCGGTGAGGGCGCGGGGTGGCGGGCGCTCGGTGCGGTGGGGACTCAGCGCAGGAGGGACAGCGCCTGTTCGACCGCCGGCCGCAGACCGCCGTCGAGCGCGGCCGAGGTGCCGACGACCCGCAGCCCCTGCAGGACGACGAGCAGGAAGTCGGCGAGCGCGAGCGGATCGGTGTCGACCGCCAGTTCCCCCTGCGCCCTGGCTCGGGTCAGCGCGGCGGTGAGGGCGACGCGCAGCGTGAACCAGCTGCCTTCCACTCGGCGGGCGACCTGTGCGTCGTGCGGCATGAGTTCCAGCGCGGCACTGACGACCATGCAGCCGCGCTGCCCCGGCGCGGCGGGCTGGTCGGCGTAGCGGCGGACAAGCTGGCGCACCGCGGGCAGTACCGGCCCCGGCTGGGACAGTTCCTCGACGATGGCCGGGTCTCGTCTCTGCACGTACCGGTCGAGTGCGCGCAGGTACAGGTCGTGCTTGCTGCCGAAGCTCGCGTAGAGGCTGGCCCGCCCGATACCCAGCCGCTCCACGAGATCAGCTACGGACGTCGCCTCGTAGCCGCGGTTCCAGAACAGCTCCATGGCCGCGTCGAGCACCGCGTCGGCATCGAATTTCCTCTCCCGCGACACGGTCGCCACACTACCGATTACTGGAACGATCGATCAAGTAATCTTCCTCGCATAAGGTAACCATTTTATAACCTTCTGCACTTAACGCGATATTCGGCGGGCTCGCTGGTCCGACCGGCACGAACGGTCCAGTAGCAGCCCTCGCGACCTTCGGCGCCTTCGACGCGCGACGCCACGACCGGACCGCCCTCCTGCGGCAAGGAGCACGATCCAAACTCGGTGGAGACCTCCACCAGGCGAAAAACAGTGGCGGACCTGTGGTCCGCGTGTGGATATCGGGGCGCATCCGCCGACATCACCGGCATGCTGTCTCTGGGCCGCAAAGATCAGTTACGTCGGAGCGCTGGGCGACGGCCGTGGCTGACGACCCGATCTGTCGAGTAGCTAGAGATCCCTGGAGGCCAGGTGACGCGTCCCCGCTTCCTCCTCGCCTGCTGTCTGTGCCGCCGAACGATCCCCCCGGACTCGGATGCCTACGCCCTCGACCGGGAGTGGGTCCGCCGCTTCCCCCTGATGGTCGGGACGATCGCCTGCCCGGCCTGCGCCCTCCACGATTTCACCTGGGGGTGCCACAACCGCGAGGACCAGTTCGTCGAGGGCCACCTTCCCGTGGCCGACGGCGGTCCGGACATCGACTCGTGGAGCCACATCGAGAAGTACGGCAGCCAGGGCGGCATCATCCTCACCCATCCCGAATCCGGGCTGCTGCAGGGCGCCGAGGACTACCTGCGGCACATCGCCGGCCGCCAGGGCCTCGACGCGACCTTCACCCGCCGCCTCCAGGCCGCCCTCGACGCCTGGGACGCCTACTCCTCGGTCTGACCCGGCCGCGGATGCTCGTCGCCGGCCGGGTCCGCCGCGAGGCCGCGCGACCGGCGCGGCGCCGGCCGCTGGGGGCGTCAGGCACGGCCGGTGCCGGCGGCCTTCGCGGCGCGCCGGGCCCGCCGGGTGGCGATCGCGCAGCGCAGCAGGAACGCCGGGGTCGGCGGGATCCAGCCGGCCTGCAGGGCCAGTCCCTGGTCGTCGCGCACCGCCCAGTGTTCGACGACCAGGCCGTCGCGGAACCGCAGGAAGTGGGCGTGGTTGACGGTGAACGAGCGGCCGGTGGGCGCGAAGGCGCGTTCGATCTCGCCGTTCGGCGTCCACGCCACCAGGTCGCCGGTGTGGCGGCCCGACATGGTCCCGTGGGTCACGACGAGATCTCCCTCGACCAGGATCTCCTCGATCGTGAAGGACATGTCCGAGAACGCCGTGCGCAGCCAGTGGGCGGTGGCGAGGAACGCGGCGGGGCCGAGTCCGCGAGCGGCCGGCGGCTCGCTCAGCGCCTCGCGGTTGACGGCCTGGGGATGGGTGAGCGCGATGAAGTCGTCGAGGTCGCCCTCGACCATCGCGCGGATGTGGCGGACCGTCACGTCGACGAGCACGCCGCGGTCGAGCCCCGTGGTCGCCGGCTGGGGCGCCCGGACGATGACGGGAGCGACCGCCGGAGCGGCCACGCTGGCCGACGCACCGGTGGCGGTGGTCGAGTTCCGCGAGGCAGTGGTGACCGTGGCCATGAGGTGATCTCCGATCCGTTTATTCAGTACAGCTGGCTGTATCCAAGGATGACAGTAGGCTGTATCGAATTCCATGGTCATCGGACATCGAGGCGGGTCGCGTGTACGACAACCGGTCACGCCAGGTGGCCGCGGGGCAGACCCGGCAGCGCGTCCTGGCTGCCGCCCGCGAGTCGTTCCTGACCCACGGTTATGCCGGGACCACGATCCGGGCGGTCGCGGCGGCGGCCGGCGTCTCGCAGGAGACCGTCTACAAGCGCTTCGAGGGAAAAGCCGGCCTACTCAAGGCGGTGTACGACGTCACCCTCGCCGGTGACGACGAGCCGATCAGTTTCGCGGACCGACCGGAGGCACAGGCGATGCGGGCGGCGGACGGCGCCCGGGACTCCGCCCGGGCGTACGCGGCGATGGCCGGCGCCGTGGCCGGCCGCATCGGCCAGCTGCTGGACATCGTGCTCAACACCCGCGGCGGCGACCCGGAACTCGAAGCGTTCGCCGCGACGATCGACCGGGAACGGCTGCTGGGAGCGACGGCCGCGGTCAGTCACTGGTCGAGCGTCGGCCTGCTCCGCGACGACCTGTCCGTGGACGCGGCCCGTGACGTGGTCTGGACGCTCATCTCACCGGCCGTCGACAGCATGCTGCGCCAGCGCGGCTGGAGCCGCACCGACTACCAGGACTGGCTGGCCCGCACGTTGCTGGCGACCGTGCTGCGCGACGAGGTCACCACCACGGCGGGCGACGCCGGGAGCTGACGCCGCCGGCCGCGGACGGCGTGCCGTCGTCCGGACGGACGCGGTGAGCTCACCCCGGATCGTTCGGGGCGTCGGCGGCCAGCGTGTCGAGTTCGGCGCTGGTGGGGTACCGGCCGGTGCGGACTGCGCGGTGGCGTCCGCGCGCAGCACCCCTGGGCCGGCGAGCCCTTCGCGGGCCAGGGTGTCCCGGGCCAGGCGGCCGGCGTCGTCGTCCGCGAGAAACGTCGCCAGGCGCACCTCGTCGCCCAGCGCCGCCAGGCCTCGCGCGACGTTCCCGCCGACCCCTGCGACGCCGAGGCGCAGCGGGGAGTGGGCGTAGCGCACCGGGCTGTAGTGCACCGGGAAACCCTCGACCGGGATCGTCTGCTGGACGTTCACCACACCGGCGACAACCACGGCGGCCACGGGTCCCAGCCTGCCATCCCCGTCTGCGGCGGTCCGGTACGAAGGCCGGACCGCCGCAGACGTCACCCACCGGCCGCTCGGTCGTTCGCGATCACCGATCGTTCGCGGCCACCGGGCGGAGAAGGCGTCAGGGGTTTCAGGAGGCGGCGGTTCCGCGGTAGCCGACCGGGCCCTCGCCGGGGAACTCGGCGGCACCCTGGAAACGCGCGCCGTCGTCGAAGAAGGTGATGTTCCCGTTGCCCTGCGGGCCTGACCAGCTCACCTGGGTACCGGTGGCCGGCCGGCCGGACTGCGGCACCACGCTGGAACGGCTGCCGATGACGATCTGCAGGTCGGCGTCCTTGCGCCAGTCGGCGTTCTGGCCGCCGTACTGAATCTCCGTGTTGTAAACAGCCATTTTTCTGCCTTTCGTTGTCACACGTCCGTTCCCCGGCCGAGCACTGATCGCGTCGACGTGGGGACCAACAACCCGGAGCAGCCCGATGTGCCGCCGCGGATTTCGTGCCGGCCAACCGGTGTCGCGGGGGCGCGGCGAAGAGCGGGATTGGTGGGCCGTTTCACGGAGGCTCCGATCCGAGCGGGAGCAGGTACACGACCGACTATCTGACAGCCGCGCCGCACCCGGCCATCACCGAGCGAAGTCGGGAGCGTCCGCCCCGAGAAGGCCGACCGGCCGCCGCGATCGTCCGTCACGCCACCGGGTCTTTGTGGTGTCAGAAACGACCAGGTGGGGTCCGGCCGGTGGTGCGAGCCGCGCGGGATCGCGTCAACCAGCCGGCGAGGCGAGGGCGGTGTCCGCAGGCCGGCCCGCCGGCCGGTTGACGCGCGGCGCGCGGTCGGCAAGCACGTACGGCGTCGCGCTGAAGACAGCACCCGCGTTCACCGGCGGGCACGACAGGAAAACCGGTCCATCTGTTGTGGACCGACGGCGCCGGATCCCGGTGTATTGCCGGCCGAAAAGGACGTCGCCGCGACACGCCCACCGGTTTTCGACAGAACTCGATCTTGAATCGAATGGATCTCCTGGTTATGTTCGGTCGCACCGCACGGTCGTCGGGTTTCGGAAGGCGTCACCTGCGTCGGTGCGAGGGAACCGCTCCCGCCGTTCTCCGGAACGCTGGAGGTAACGGAGACGGACGGCCGCCGCCGGCCGCCGTCTCGGGAATGTCGGAGACCACGGTCTGTCGATGCTTGGGGAGAACTCATGTCAACGTTGAGTCGTGTGCGTCTGGAGAACCTCGCCGCCGAGTACATGGAGCGGGAGTTCGACCGGGTGCCCCGGATGCGTGAACTACACGAAGGAACCTGGATCGAGCGCGACTACTACGTCCGTCACATCGTGGAGACGGTGCTGCGCATCCGCCTCAACAACGAGGTCGACACCTACGCGCTGTTCCGCGTCGGCTCGAAGGACGACTCGCTCGCCGCGAACCTCGCGAAGTACCTCGCCGAGGAGTTCGGCCACGAACACATGTTCACCCGCGACCTCGTCCGGTTCGGTTTCCCCGTCGAGCAGCTCGACCGGACACCGGTCTTTCCGTCGACCAACAAGCTGATGGGTTTCCTCCGGCTGGCGGCGGACAAGGAGGGCCCGGCGCCGACGACGGTGTGGGACTGGTTCGTGGAGTGGTACTCCGACCGCTACAACCAGATCATCACCACCAGGGCGGCCGAGGAGTTCGGCGCGGACCTCGTCCGCGGGTCGCAGACCCACATCGAGTTCGACACGACCCACGACCACGACGACCTGATGTTCCGGGTGGTCAGCCGGGCGGTGGAGACCTGGAGCACCGCGGCCACCGCCGAGAGCTATCTCGACACCTTCGTCTCCCTCATCGGCGACTACTTCGGTGAGCTCCACGCCGCGACGGCGCGAGACCAGGGCCAGGACCAGGACCGGGACCGCTCGTCCGCCCAGCTCGTGAGCTCCTGACATGTCCGGCGCACCGTTCACCGACCGGCCGCCGGTGACAGCCACCCCCGCGGCGACAGCGGGCCAGGGCCGGGGCCAGGACGGCCCCGGGACCGTCGTCGTCGTGGAGCCGATGTCGGCGGGGGAGGCACTCGTGAAAGCGGCCACGGACCTGGGGTTCGAGGTCGTGGTCGCGTCGTTCGACGCCGAGGACCGGACCCTGTCACCGTCGGTCCGGCGCGCCGGCACCGTCGTGCGGGTCGACACCAACGACGACCGCGCGCTCGACGACGCCGTCCTCACCGCGGTCGCCGGCCGGTGGGTGGCGGCGGTGCTGCCCGGGTTCGAGTTCTACGTCCCCGCCGCCGCCCGGCTCGCCGCCCGCCTGGGCCGGCCGACGCTGCCCGTCCGGGCCGCCGAGGCCTGCCGCGACAAGGAACTCATGCGCGGCGCCGTCGCCGCCGCGGGTCTGCGCGTGCCCCGCCACGCGGTGGCCGCGACGGCGGCGGAACTCGCCGCCGCCGCCGACCACGTCGGCTTCCCGTGCGTGGTCAAACCGACCCGTTCCGCGGGCAGTGTGCACGTCACCCGGGCGGACACCCTGGCCGACCTGCGCGCCGCCCACCGTCGGATGGTCGACGACCCGCGCCGTGACCTGGGCCGGGCACTCGACGGCCGGGTCCTCGTCGAGGAGTACATCGCCGGACCGGAGGTCAGCGCCGAAGGCTACGTCACCGACGGGCGGAGCACCGTCGTGGCGGTGACCCGCAAGATGCTCGGACCGGAGCCGTTCTTCGTCGAGACCGGGCATCTCGTGCCCGCCGACCTCCCGCCCCCGGCCCGCGCGGAGATCGACCGGTACGTCGCCGCCGTCACCGCCGCTCTCGGCGTCACCACCGGGCCGTTCCACTGCGAGCTGCGCCTCGCCGGCGGAGGGGACCCGGTACTGATCGAGCTCGGCGCGCGGCTGCCCGGCGACCACATCGTCGACCTGGTCGAGGCGGTGACGGGGGTTTCGCTGCCGCGGGCCGCCGTCGCCCTCGCCGCCGGTCTCGACGCCGACGTGGCCGTGCGCGCCCCGCAGGCCAAGCACGCGGGCATCCGGTTCTTCACCGCCCCCGGGCTGGCCAGCTACTCGTCGGTCCGCGGCCTGGACGCGGTGGGGCGCGAGCCCGGCGTGTGGGACGTCGCGGTCGCGGTCGCGCCGGGTGAGCCGATCGCGCCCCCGGAGGACTTCCGGTGCCGGCTCGGCCACGTGCTCTTCGTCGCGGACTCCGCCGCCGAGGCGGAGCAGCGCTGGCACCATCTCGGCGAGCAGGTGCGCTTTGACTAGGCCCAGCCCAGGGGCCGGGGCCGGGCCTGGATCCGATTCCGGCCGGATCCGCCCGGGCACCCCGGTTCACCTGGTCCTCAACCGGTTCGGTGACGAGTTCGGCGACTACGCGCGCTACACCCCGCCGGGCTGCCGGCTGGTGCACATCACGACCCCCGGCGGTCTGCCGGCCGTCGACGGCAGCCGGTTCAAACGTCCCGCGGACGCCGACGAGCCGCTGGAGATCGCCGTCGTGCCCGACACCCGGTTCGAGACCGTCCTGCCGGTGGCGGGGGAGCTGGCGGCCCGGTGGGGCCCGTTCGCCGGCGTCGCCGGCCTGTCGGAGTACGACCTGACCACCGCCGCCCGCCTGCGCGAACACCTGGACGTCCCCGGCGCCCGGCCCGCCTTCGTCCACCGTTTCCGGGACAAGCCGACGATGAAGGCGATGGTCGCCGCCGCCGGACTCGCCGTCCCCCGGTTCGTCGAACTCACCTCGGCGACGGACGTCGACGTCGTCGTGGAACGGCTCGGCCTGCCGCTGATCCTCAAACCACGTTCGGGGGCGGCGTCGGTGGGCGTGGTGAAGGTGCGCTCCCGGCTCGGGCTGCACGCCGCCCTGTCGGCCGTCGACCCGCCAGCGTCCAACCCGTCCGACCCCGGGACGGCCGGATCCGGGGCGGGGAGGTTCGAGGCGGCCGGGTTCGAGGCGGAGGAGTACGTCGACGGGCCGATCCTGCACGTCGACGGGGTCCGCCGCGGCGGACGGCTCCGTTTCGTGAGCGTGTCCGAGTACGTGCACACCTGCCTGGACTTCGTCGCGGGCGCGCCGCTGGGATCGGTCCTGCTCGACCCGGGACGGCGACGTGACCGTGCGGTCGCCTTCGCCGCCCGCTGCCTGGACGCGCTGGAACTGGCCGACGGCACGTTCCACCTCGAACTGATCGAACCGGCCGCGGGCGAACTCGTCTTCCTCGAGGTGGGTATGCGCTCCGGCGGCGCCGAGGTTCCGTTCCTGCACCGTGACCTGTTCGGCGTCGATCTCGTCGGTGAGGCGTTCCGCGCCGCGCTGGACCTGCCACCCCTCGGGCCTCTGCCGGCCCTCGGACGTCCGCCGGCCGGCGGGCCGCTGAGCGAGGGGCCCCGGGGGGAGGGGCCGGCGACCGGCCTCGCGGCGCCGTCCGGCGGGTGGCTGATCTTCCCGGAGCCACGGCCCTGGCCGAGCCGCCTGGTCAGCGTCACGTCGATGCGGCACCGGGTTCCCGAGATCGTCGCGGAGCGCATCCCCGTGCCGGGCCGGGTCTTCGACGGCACGGGCGGCTACGAGGACGTCGGCGGGAGCTTCCGACTGCTGGGACCGGACGAGGCGACCGTCCGCGCCGCGATCCTCAGGATCATCGACGGCTACCGGATCGTCACGGAACCACTGGTACCGGCGGGGCGGTCAGCACCGGCGGCCACAGCCGAACCGGCGACGGCGACGACGCCGGGGTCATCGCCGTCCCGGACCGTCGCCGCCGCCGGATGACGTGCGCACCATGACACCGGGCGACCACGACGACGGGGGGCGCGGGGGGCCGCTGCGGACCTACTTCGTGCTGCGCGCGGTGGGGGCGCTGGCGAACCAGCTGCTGCAGTTCGCCGTCCCCGTGCTGGTCTACGAGGCGACGGGAAGCGCGACCTGGTCCGGGGTGGCCCTGTTTGTGGAGTGGCTGCCCCGGCTGACCTCCCTGCCCCTGGCCGGCCCGCTGGTCGACCGTTTCTCGCTCCGGCGGGTCTACGTCGTCAGCGACGGGGTGCGGTGCGCGGCGGCCTGGCTCGTCGCGCTGCTCGTCACGGTCGACCCGTCGGCGTCACGGACCGGCCTGATCGTGCTGGCCCTGATCGCCGGGGCGTCGTTCGAGCAGTCGTTCGTCGCCGGCGAGAAAGCCATGCTGGTGCTGGTCGTCCCGGCGCGGATGCAGCGGGCGCAGTCGCTGCTCGGCGGGATCGACCAGGCCATGCTGCTGGCCGGGCCGGCGGTGGGCGCGGCGCTCCTGCCGGCCGGCCCGGCCGCGACCGTCACGGTGATCGCCACCCTGTTCACCGTCAGCCTGCTGCTGGCCCGCACCCTCCCGCGCACCGACCACCCCCCGGCGGATGGGGCCTCGGGTGTCGGCGGCGACGCGGCCGCCCCCGCGACGACGCTGCGTCTCGCCGACCTGCGGTCCGATCTCGCCGCCGGTGTCCGGCGGGTCTTCGGCTCGCCGGTGCTGCGGCTCGTCGTGGCCGTCGCCTTCACGGTGAACCTGGCCCTCGGCCTGCTGCTGGCCAGCGGCCCCGCGCTCGTCCAGACCTCCCACGGGCGCAGCGGCAGCGCCCTCGGAATCGTCTACCTGCTCGGCGGCCTCGCCTCGATGGCCGTACTCGCGGTGACCAGCCGGGTGATCAACCGGATGGGGCTGGTCGCGGTCGGCGTCTGTTCGGCCCTGCTCTCCCTCGCCGCGTGCACGGCGCTGGGTGTCGCACCGGGGTTCGGCTGGTTCGTGGTGCTGGCCGTCGCCTTCCTGACGGCCGAAAGCGTCTTCACGGTGTTCATCCGCGTGGTGCGGGCCCGCCTGGTCCCGGAGGCGGAGTTCGGCCGGGTCGTCGGCGTGGTCGTGCTGTTGAACCTGGCCTCGATGCCCCTGGCCGGCCTGCTGGTGGCCGCCGGCGCGGGGTTCCTGCCACTTCCGTGGCTCGTCACCGCCAGCGGGGGCGTCGCTCTGGTCGTCGGTGCGGGCCTGCTGTGGCGGCTGTGGCAGCTCATGCCGCAGACCCGGACCTCGGAGGCGGCCGCGGACCGTCGCTGGGTGGTCCACGCCCTCGAAACCGTCGCCTTCGAAACCGTCGCCCTTGAAACGGCTGTCGTCGACGGAACCGTCCTCGACAAGGCCGTCTGCGCACCCCAGCGGGAGACCACGTGAGCATCACGCACCCCCACGCCGGTTTCCGGCCCCGGGCGGACGTCGCCGTCCCCGTCCGGTTCGTGGTCGGCTCGGCCCGGGACACCCCGCTGCGCGTGGTTTTCCGGCCGGCCCGCCCGGAGGACCTGGCGGACGTCCACTCGATCTCCGACCCCCAGGCCGTCGAACCGTCCGCTGCCGCACCTTCCGCCGTCGGACGGATTCCCGTCCGGCGCGGCCCCGGTGACGTCGCCGACACGGCGGAGTTCCACGTCCTGACGGTGGACGACGTGGTGGTGGCGACCGTGGGCCTGCGACCGCTGACCCCGGAAGCAGCGGGAGCAGCGGGGACGGCGGGGACGGCGGAGCTGCACGACCTCTGGGTGGCGCGTGACTGGCGGCGACGCGGATTCGGTCGACTGCTGCTGGCCTGCGCCCTCACCCGGGCCGCGGCGGCCGGCTTCGACCAGGTCGTCCTGCTGCCCCGGGCAGCAGCCGGATGGTTCCACCGCCACGGCTTCACCCCGGTGGGCCTCGACGCCCTCCCGGCGGACCGCCGGGCGTTCCTCGGCGAGTCCCACGGCCCGGGTCTCCTCGGCCGCGGCAGCGAACCCGGCCATCCCGTGGACCTGCTGTCCCGGCTGTCGGACCTGCGGGTGACGTTCACCCGCTCGGGCCGGGAACTGCGCTGGGATCCGGCGGAGGACACGATTCTCCTGCTCGCCGACTCGGCCGGTGTCCAGCTCGACTCGATGTGCTGGAGCGGGGTGTGCGGCACCTGCCGGTCCACGCTGGTGTCCGGGACGGTCCACTACCTCTCGGACCCCACGTGCGACCTGGCCGAGGGGGAGATCCTCCCGTGCGTCACGGCCCCGGTCACCGACGTCGTCCTCGACGCCTGATGGGAGCTGCCGGGTCGGTGGTGGTGGCCGGTCGCTGGTCCGGCGTCATCGGATCCGACCTGGTCGCCCGTCAATTATGTGGCGGGGCGTGGCGATCTCTGCTCGGGTTGTCAGATGCGACAGCGTTACGACGATTTCGCTGACTGGT
>NZ_SJXI01000213.1:0-1523 GCF_004337455.1 Parafrankia sp. BMG5.11
TAGCTGGCCCGGTAGATGAGGGGCTGGGTGTCCGCGTCGGCGTGACCGGCTGGGGCGAAGTCGGTGTCGGTGTCGATGTCGGTCGAGGGGGATGCCGAGCCTGGGGGGTGTCGTCGTGATGCGGCGAGTGCCGCGATGGCGGTGGTGAGGGGCACCGAGGCGACGAGGCCGATGGTGCCGGCCGCGGTCCGCACGATTTCGGCGCCGACGAGGTCGGTGCTGGCCAGGTCGGCGCTGCTGCGGTCGGCGAGGGTGAACAGGAGCAGGGTCGGGAGCGCGGCGCCGGCGTAGGCGAGGACGAGGGTGTAGACGCTGGAGGCGATGTGGTCGCGTCCGACGCGCATCCCGGAGCGGTACAGGTGCCGCAACGAGGCCTGCGGGGCCGCGTCGGAGACCTCCCAGACCGCAGCAGCCTGGGTGATCGTCATGTCGTTGATCAGGCCGAGTGAGCCGATGATGACACTGGCGAGGACAAGACCGGGAAGGCTCAGCTGCCCGGCGAACCCCTTGAGCATCACGTCCTCGTCAGAACCGAGTCCGGTGATGCGCGCGAGGTCGATCGCCAAGGCGCCGAAGGCGCCGGCGAGGGCCATGCTGGCGAGGGTGCCCAGCAGCGCGGCGGTCGTGCGGGCGGAGACGCCGTGGGCGAGGTAGAGCAGGACGACGACCAGGGCGGTGCCTGTGATCAGGGCGACCGCGACGGGGGAATGTCCGTCGAGCAGGGACGGTAACGTGAACTTGACGATCACGAGGTAGCTGAGGGCCAGGCCGGCGAGCGCGGCCAGTCCGCGCCAACGGGCAACCGCGACGACCACCGCGGCGGTGAGGAACCCGATCCAGCCGATCGGAGTGGAGCGTTGGAAGTCCGCGACGTAGTAGGTCGCCTGGCCCGCGATGTCGGTGGTCGGGGCGAGACGGACCTTGTCCCCGGCTTTCAGGATCGGGCCGGTGGGGTCGACCAGAGTGTCGAGATGGAGCCGGCTGTCGGATTCCGACGCATCGTCCAGGACGACGTCGATCTGGTCGCAGGTCGCAGGAGGTGCCCCTGCGCCGGTCAGGTCAGGGCAGGGACCCCGGCCAGCGCGTTCGATGGTGGCGTTGACGAGCTGGCTGGCGCCGCCCACCAGGCCGCGCAGATCCTCGGGGGTTTCCCGGGTGCCACCGGACGGCCAGAGCAGGACGACACCGACCACGGTGAAGATCAGAAACAGCGCCACCGCCACCGCCATGACAGTCGTGGCCGGCCGCGACGTCTCGCCGGTCCCCGCTCCTCCACTGTGGTGATGTCCATGCCCCATGGCTCCCGAGTGTGGCCGTTGGGCATGGTGCTACCTGCGGCCAGGTGGCGCCCGCCTCGTGGCATTCGCCGAGGACCGGCTACTGCTCACCAACCGCCGGGGGCAGACCTGGTACTTCCTGCCGGGCGGGAACGTCGAGCCGGACGAGACCGTGGACACGGCACTTCGCCGGGAGACCGCCCTACGAGGAGACCGGTCTCCGGGTCCGGAACGTCGAGTTCCTAG
>NZ_SJXI01000214.1:0-4473 GCF_004337455.1 Parafrankia sp. BMG5.11
CCACCGGAAGTGCGGCAGAGCCGTTGTTCTTACAGTCCCTTTCCGGCACCCACAGGTTGGCGGTGTAGGTCATCTGGTCGCCGCCTCGGTGAGGTCGCCGAACTGGCGGCGGATCGTGGGCAGGCGTAGCAGGCGGCAGGCCTGGTCGATCGCGGTCTGGGCGGCCTGGTCGGTCATGCCGCGGGGGCGGGTGACAGTCATGAGGCTCCTCCTGCTCCGGGACTGTGGTGACGCGGATCAGCCTGCCGTCGGTCTGACCGGCGATGTCGGTCCCGCGTCGGGTCGGCTGGGCGGTCCGGCCCGCGTCAGGGATCGGTTCTCCCCGTTGTGTCTCTTCCAGCTGCGGCCACATGCCTTTCACATGGTCGCGTCGAAGACTGCCGGCGACGGTGTCGCCGAGGACGGGAGTGCGGATGTCGGACCCGAGGCAGGTCCCATCGGGGGGTTGGAGGAGGTCGCAGGGTGCCTCGGTGACCCGCCGGCGCACATGTCGCGCCGTCGCTGTCGCTCTGGTGACGACAGGGGTGGTGACAGCGACGGCGGTGGTTGGAGCCGCGGGCGTCACCGGGCAGACCGACGTGGCCGGTGCCGTGGCGGTGTCGTCTGACACCCAGGCGGGATCCGCGACGTCGGCCAGGACGACGAGGGCGGTCCCGGTGGCGGCGGCGACCGCCCCGGCGCAGGCCGCGGCACCAGCCGGAACAACTCCGATGGATACGTCAGAGGGAACGCCGGCGCCTGCTGGGTCCATGGAGGACACCGCCGCGGATGGCTACGTCTACGGGTACAGCCCGGTGGCGATGGCCCGCACCCGAGCGGCCCACGTCTGCCGGGGTGGCACGAACGCCCTGCTCAACGTCCCGGTCCTGTCGACGCCGCTGAGCCGTAGCGTGGTGGCTCCGAACGTCGACACCCTTTACTCGGTTGCCTGGCTGGACCTGCGCGGCGGGCCGGTGAGCCTGACGTTGCCCGACACGACCGACCGGTATGTCGTGTTCGAGATCCTGGACATCTACTCCAACGTCTTCGCCAACATCGGCACCAGGCTCAACGGCTCGCAGCCCGGCGCCTACCTGATCACCCCGCCAGGGTGGAGCGGGACGGCGCCGGAAGGGACCACCGTGGTCGCCGCGCCGAGCTGGGACGTCTGGGCGCTCGGCCGCACGTTGGTGGACGGCGACGACGATCTGCCCGCCGCACGTGCCGTGCAGGGCCAGTACACCGTGGCGGGCACCGACCTCGGCGAGACCGGGCTGGTGCCACCCGCCCTGCCCGCGGTGGACTGCGCGAACCCACCCGACCCGCAAACCCCTTACGACGCAGGGGCGGCGTTCTTCGACGAGCTGGCCGCGGTGCTCGCCGCCGACCCGTCGCCGACCGCCGACGACCCGGCGCTCGCCTCACTCGCGAGTATCGGGGTCGTGCCGGGTTCGACCCCGTCGGCGGGGGATCCGGCGACGGTGGCGGCTCTGGCGGCGGGGGTGACCGCGGGTGAGGCCGAGGTCCAGGCCGCGGCCGAGGATGCCCTCGTCCCGTCCGGCACCTGGCAGGGAAGCTTCAACGGCGGCACCTACGGCACCGACTACCTGCTGCGCTCCGCGGTCGCCGTGGTCGGCCTCGGGGCGAACGTACCGCAGGAGTCGCTGTACTACTGGTCCGGCCCAGACATCGACGGTGAGCCGCTGACCGGCGCGCGCACCTACCGCATGCACTTCGCCGCCGGTGAGCTGCCACCGATCGAATCCGCCGGGTTCTGGTCGGTGACGATGTACGACGACGAGATGTTCCTCGTGCCGAACGCGCTGCGACGCTACGCCCTGGGGGATCGCAGTGACCTCACGGTGAACCCGGACGGATCGATCGACATCTACCTGTCGGCGACCGCGCCGGCCGGGCACACCGACAACTGGCTGCCCGCGCCGGACGGACCGTTCAACCTGATGATCCGCGCGTACATCCCCACCGAGCCCGCGCTGACGAACACCTGGCATCCACCCACGATCGAACAGATCTCCATTCATGCCGCAGCGCGCGGCCCGTCCCCGCAGACCCCTTGACGCCTACTGCTGGTCGTCGAAGGTGACGACGACCTTTTCGGCTGCTCCCGGTGTCAGGGTGAGTTCGAATGCGCGCTTGACGTCGGAGAAGGGAACGCGATGGCTGATCAACCGCGCGAAACGTTCCTGGTGCTCGGCGATCTCCTGAGTTACCTCGAAGATCTCCGTGGGGTAGCCCTGGGAGGCGGTGATGGTCATCTCGCTGCGGAGCATCGCGCCGAGGTTGATGGGCTCAGGCTTCTTGTGTACAGCTACCGTGACGAGCTTGGCACCCCACTTCCCCGATGTCAGGGCCGTGTTGACGACGGCTGCGACGCCCGCGGCGTCGATGTAGATGTCGGTGTCCGGGCGGCGCTGGCCGAGTGCGTTGGCGCCCTGTCCGTGTAGTTCGGTCAGGCGGGCCGTCACGTCCTCGCGGGAGGAGTCGATGACGGCGTCCGCGCCGACCGCGAGCGCCGTCTTGAGGCGGTCGGGGATGACGTCGGCGACGACCACGTGCTGGACCCCACGCAGCTTCAGCCAGATCGCGGCGCCCAGACCGATGGGTCCGGCGCCGAACACCACGGCCTTGTCCGTCGGACTGGCCTCGGAGCGGTTGACGCAGTGCCGTGCCACTGCCATGGGCTCATTGAGCGCGGCGACGTCGAAGGGCACCGTGTCGGGGAACACCGCCACGCTCTTACCGACGACGACGTTCTCCAGGAGGAGATATTCACGCATGCCGCCCAGCGTGCCGCCGCAGCCGATGATGCCGGAGGGAGCAGCCATCGGGTTGACGACCACGCGATCGCCCACCTTCAGATCCGCGATCTGGGATCCCACTTCGACGATCTCGCCGGCCGGCTCGTGCCCGAGAGGAATCGAGATCATCTGCCCGCCCGGCCCCTGCGGCGAGCCGCCCATGTGCAGGTAGTGCGCGTCGGTTCCGCAGATGCCACAGGCACGGATCCGCATCAGCGCGTCCTTGGGGCCAAGAACGGGACGTTCGATGTCGACTATATTGACAGTGCCTTGCGTGCCAGTCTGTACGGACTTCATCGTGTGCATGTGGATGTTATCTTTCTGAAAGTGTACTGGAAATATCGGAGTAGTCACCAATGCTGCCTTAAAATGCTTAAGAAAGTAAACATCGATGGACATGGGTGGCTGGTCGGGTTTGCCGGGCGACCTGGGGAGAGCTCGTGGATGGGGAGGACAAGGGGCATCGATCGGGCTGGTAAGATATCCGCAGCCTGCGGCGGAGTTTAGTGCCGGTACCGATCGAGACGGCTCCCATACCCAATTCTGGTCAGGAGTTCCCGCGCGCCATCGAGGGCGAGGGCGAAGGCGGTGGCCGCGGCCAGGGCTGACTGGGAGCGGGAGCAGCAGGAGTGGGGCTAGAAACAGGAGCACTGGCCTCGATGTCTCGGCGAGAACACCGAACTCATGAGTATCTCCTATTGTGAATGGTGAGGTATGAATCTTTGTTTGATGATGCCGCCGCCCGCGGTCGGCGACTAGGGCATTCTCTCCCGAATCCATGGTGTAACTGACTGCACCATCGGAAGAGTGATCTCGATGGGTAGGAGATCTCCTTCTGGACGGTTGCCGGCATGAACCTCAGATATGCAAAGTCGCCGTCCATATGTATCTCCGACCAGGATCAGGTCGAGGACTCCTACGTCAAGACGAACGGATTCGAGCTGGTTGCTGGTTGCTGGTGGCGTACTGAGCATTGGGTGCGGCCTTGCGTTCCCATGGAAGTTGTCAGCACCGTTGTGACGCTCCCCGAGGCTGGCAGGGCCGGAGCGGGAGAGTGAGTGTCAGCGGATCCCGCAGAGGGTGAACGTTGCCAGCAGGGCGATGTTGTGGAGTGTGAACTGGTCGGCTGTCGAGTCGCTCAAGCCGTAACGCTTCGCCATCGAGGGCATAGTGATCTTTCTGGTGGTGGCCATGTCCGAGCAGTCGGCCTCGCCGTCGCTGAGGATCTGCTCGTCGGTTTTCCCCTCCGCCAACCCGGGAAACTGCTGGCGGAACTGTCTGACGTAGGTGGGGGTACCGCCCCCGATTCCGATTCCTGGGTTCGTCGACACGGACGGCGTGCTCACCGTATTCACGGGGGAGAATTCGGTCGATTCGACCGGGCCGCAGGCGGCCAACGACGCGATGGCCACGCCGATAAAGATAAGTCGTTTACGCATGACTCTCCCTGTCGTGTCGCTCGCTCGCCTGGCATTGGAGGAGCGTGTCGACCGGTCTGGCGGGAAGATCCGGTCAGGGTGCCGTCCACCGGAAGATCTGGGGAGGGGTTGAGTCTCCGGATCTGATCGGAGGTACGGCACCAGCCTGTCCGATCGGGCCCGTCCCGTCGTCCTCCACACGCAGACACTTCTGGCTACGGAGAACTTAGTACTCGCTACTGAAGATTAACGTGTGA
>NZ_SJXI01000215.1:0-11638 GCF_004337455.1 Parafrankia sp. BMG5.11
TTCCAGAACCAGCGCTACTGGCCCGACGCGCCCGCGGTGCGTGGCGGCGCGCCCGACCCGGGCGTGCGTCCCGCCGACCATCCGATGCTGGGCGGCGTGGTACCGCTGGTCGACACCGGTGGGCTGCTCCTCACCGGTCTGCTCTCACGGGGCTCACAGCCCTGGCTCGCCGACCACGCGGTCGGTGGTGCCGTACTGCTGCCCGGTGCCGTGTTCCTCGAGCTGGCCGTCCAGGCCGCGGACCAGACCGGCTGCGACGAGGTCGCCGAGCTCACCCTTGAGGCGGCCCTGGTCGTTCCCGAGCACGGCGGCGTCCACGTGCAGGTCGCGGTGGGTCCGCCCGACGGCGCGGGCCGGCGCTCGCTGGCCGTCTACGCGCGTCCGGACGGTCGAGGTCGGCCGGGGGACCCGGAAGGGCCGCAGGAGCCGTGGGCCCGGCACGCCCGGGGCGCGCTCGCGGTGCGGGCCCCGGGCGGCGTCGCCGCGGACCCGGCGTTCGACCTGGTCGTGTGGCCGCCGAGCGGAGCGCGTCCCGTCCCGGTCGACGACCTGTACCCGCGCCTCGCCGCGGCGGGCGTGGACTACGGCCCGGCCTTCCACGGGGTGCGTGCGGTGTGGCGCCGCGATGCGGAGCTGTTCGCCGAGGTCGGCCTGCCCGAACCGCTGCGGGGGACGGCCCGGCGGTTCGCCCTGCATCCGGTGCTTGTCGACGCCGCCTTCCAGCCGCTCGTGCTCGATCCGGAGCTGGGGGCGCGGCGGCTGCGCCCGTTCTCCTGGAGCGCCGTCCGCGTGCTCGCGGACGGCGCGTCGACGCTGCGCGTGCGGCTGTCGCCGGCCGGCGCCGACGAGGTGGCCGTGACTCTCGCCGACGGCACGGGCCAATCGGTCGCCGAGGGCACGCTGGCACTCCGGCCGGCCTCCCCGGCACCCGTGGTGGCACCCCCGGGGCCGCCGCCCGCGGCAGCCGCGCCGGTGCCGGTCATTCCGGCCCGGCGGGCCGCCGCGGACGCGGACCAGCCCGACACCTCCTCGTTCGCCCGGCGGCTGACCGGCCTCGCCGGGCCCGACCGGGAGCAGGCCCTGCTGGAACTGGTCCGTGGGCAGGCGGCCGCGGTGCTCGGCCACGAGGGTGCGACGGCCGTCGCGGATGACCGCGCGTTCCGCGATCTCGGCTTCGACTCGCTCAGCGGGGTCGAGCTCCGCGACCGGCTGACCGCCGTCACCGGGCTGCGCCTGCCGGCCGCGCTGGTCTTCAACCATCCGACGCCGCGGGCCCTGGCCGGCTATCTGCGGGCCGGGCTCGAACCGGGACGGGCGGGCACCGCCGCCGCCCTGGCGGAGCTGGACCGCCTCGAAGCCGCGCTCGGCATGGCCGCAGAGGGCGACCGGTCCGTGCTCACCGAGCGGCTGCAGGCCCTGCTTTGGCGGTGGGCCGACACCCCGGCCGCGCCCGCCGGCGGCACGTACGTCCCCGACGGGGAGGACGGCGACGACTTCGAGTCGATGACCGACGACGAGATGCTGGAGGTGATCGACCGGGAGCTCGGCGCGCTGTGACCCGTCCGCCCTGATCAGCCCGACGCTGGGAGACCTGACCGATGTCCAGTGCCAACGAGGATCGGCTCCGGGAGTACGTCAGGAAGATCATGACGGATCTCCGGCGGACACGGCGGCGGCTGAGCGATCTCGAGGCCGCCGCGCACGAGCCGATCGCGATCGTCGGGATGGGCTGCCGCTACCCGGGCGACGTCCACTCGCCCGAGGACCTGTGGGAGCTCGTCGCCACCGGCCGGGACGCGATCACCGGTCTGCCGGCCGACCGCGGCTGGGACCTGCCGGCCCTCTACGACCCGGACGGCACCCGGCCCGGCACGACCTACACCCGCCACGGTGGCTTCCTCCACGACGCCGCCGACTTCGACGCGGAGTTCTTCGGGATCTCGCCGCGGGAGGCGCTGGCGATGGACCCCCAGCAGCGGCTCCTGCTGGAGGTCGTGTGGGAGACGGTCGAGCGGGCCGGCATCGATCCGTCCGCACTGCGGGGCAGCGGGACGGGAGTCTTCGTCGGCAGCATCTACCAGGACTACGTCTCCCGGCTGCGTGACGTCCCCACCGAGGTCGAGGGCTACCTGAGCACCGGCGGCGCCAGCAGCGTGCTGTCCGGCCGGGTCGCCTACACGCTCGGGTTGGAAGGCCCCGCCGTCACCGTCGACACCGCCTGCTCCTCCTCGCTGGTGGCGCTGCACCTGGCGGCGCGGGCGCTGCGCGGCGGCGAGTGCGCCCTCGCGCTGGCGGCCGGCGTCGCGGTGATGTCCACCCCGCTGGTCTTCACCGAGTACGGCCGCCAGCGCGCGCTGTCCGCGGACGGCCGCTGCCGCGCGTTCGCCGCGGGCGGTGACGGCTTCGGTCTCGCCGAGGGTGTCGGCGTCCTGCTCCTCGAACGCCTCAGCGACGCGCGGCGGCTGGGGCATCCGGTGCTCGCGGTGGTGCGGGGCAGCGCGGTGAACTCCGACGGCGCGTCCAACGGACTGACCGCGCCCAACGGTCCCGCGCAGGAACGGGTGATCCGTCAGGCGCTGGCCGACGCCCGGCTCACGCCGGATACCGTCGACGCCGTCGAGGCGCACGGCACCGGGACGGCACTGGGCGACCCGATCGAGGCGGACGCGCTGCTGGCGACCTACGGGCGCGGCCGGCCGGCGGACCGGCCGCTGTGGCTCGGGTCGCTGAAGTCGAACATCGGGCACGCGCAGTCGGCCGCGGGGGTCGGCGGCGTGATCAAGATGGTCCTCGCGCTGCGTCACGGGGTGCTGCCCCGGACCCTGCACGTGGCCGAGCCGACGGCCGCCGTCGACTGGGCCGCTGGCGACGTCCGGCTGCTCACCGGGGACGTCGACTGGCCGCGGACGGACCGCCCGCGGCGGGCGGGAGTCTCGTCGTTCGGCGTCTCGGGCACGAACGCGCACGTGATCGTGGAGGAGCCCCCCGCGCCCGAACCGGAGCCTGAGCCGGAACCCGAGACCCAGCCCGAGGCCGAGCCCGAGGCCGGGCCCGGACCGGTCGGAGAAGGCGGCGCCGGCTCGGGGGCCGGGGCCGCGTCCCGTCCCGCACCGGTGCCCACCGAGGCGGTGCCGTGGGTTCTGTCGGCGCGTTCGGAGCCGGGGCTGCGCGCCCAGGCCGGTCGCCTGGCGGCCTTCCTGCGGCCGGGTCCCGGCTCGGTCGCCGACGTGGGCTTCTCGCTGGTGCGGGGGCGGGCGGCGCTCGAACACCGGGCGGTGGTGCTGGGCGCCGACCGGCACGCCGCGCTGGGCGCGCTGGCCGGGGGTGAGCCGGCGGCGGATCTGGTGTGCGCGAGCGCGAGTGATGGCGCGGGCGGCGGTGACGGCCGGGTGGTGTGGGTGTTCCCCGGGCAGGGCGCGCAGTGGTTGGGCATGGGGGTGGAACTGCTCGATTCTTCCGCCGTGTTCGCGCAGCGGGTGGCGGAGTGCGACCGGGCGCTGGCCGGTTTCGTGGACTGGTCGGTGGTGGACGTCCTGCGCGGCGTCTCGGGCGCGGGATGGCTGGAGCGGGCCGAGGTGGTCCAGCCGGTGTCGTGGGCGGTGATGGTGGGCCTGGCGGCGGTGTGGGAGTCGTGGGGAGTACGGGCGGATGTGGTGCTGGGGCACTCGCAGGGGGAGATCGCCGCCGCCTGCGTGGCGGGGGCGCTGTCGGTGCCGGACGCGGCCCGGGTGGTCGCCGTCCGCGGCCGGCTGATCGCCGCCGAGCTGGCCGGGGGCGGGGGCCGGGCGGGCGCTGTTGGAGACGCCGGGGGAATGGTGTCGGTGGCGTTGCCGGCGGCGGAGGTGGAGGGGTTCCTGGAACGGTGGGACGGGCGGGTGGAGGTGGCGGCCGTCAACGGCCCGGCGTCGACGGTGGTGGCCGGCGAGACCGCGGCGCTGGAGGAGGTCGTCGCGTTCTGCGCGGCTCGCGGCGCGCGGGCCCGGCGGGTCGCGGTGGACTACGCCTCGCACACCTCCCGGGTGGAGCCGCTGCGGGCGAGCCTGCTGCGGGAGCTGGCGGGCCTGCGGTCCGCGGCTCCGCGCATCCCCTTCCTCTCGACGGTGACGGGCCGACGGATGACGGAGCCCGGTGAGCTGGACGCGCCGTACTGGTTCGACAACCTGCGGTCGCCGGTGCTGTTCGCGCCGGCTGTCCGGGAGCTGCTGGACGAGGGCTGCCGGTTCTTCCTGGAGGTCGGCGCGCATCCGGTGCTGACACCGGCGGTGGCGGAGAGCGCGCTGGCCGCCGGAGCGGACGGCGCCGTCGGGGTGGGATCGCTGCGCCGCGACGACGGCGGCCTTCGGCGCCTGTCCGCGAGCGCCGCCGAGCTGTGGGTGCGGGGCGCCGAGGTCGACTGGGGACCGCTGGTCGCCGCCGGCCGGCGGGTGGACCTGCCGACCTACGCCTTCCAGCACCGCCGCTACTGGCTGGGCGCCGGTGCGCCGGCGGAACCGGCCCAGGAGGCTGACCCGACCGCGGGATCGCTGTTCCGGACGGAGTGGATCCCGCTGCCGGTGGCCCCCGAGGTGACACCGGCGCGCGCCGCCCTCCTTGGAACCGGCGGCCCCGGCCGGGCGGCCGCGTTCGTTACCCCGGCGGACTGGGATGCCTCGGTGCTCCGTGACGAGCTGGCCGCTCTGGCCGCGGCGGGTGGTCCGGCCCCCGACCGGGTGGTCGTCGGCCTGCCGCAGGCGGCCGCCGCCGGTCCGACGGGCGCCGACCCGGTCAGCCTCGGCCCGGTGCGCGCCGATTCCGTCGGCCTCGATCCGGTTGGCGTGGTGCACGGCGCCGTGCGGTGGGCGCTGTCGCTGATCCAGGCCTGGCTGGCTGACGACCGTCTCGCCGCCGCCCGGCTGGTGCTGACGACCCGCGGGGCGGTGGAGGGGGAGCCCGGCGGGCAGGTCACCGATCTCGCAGCCGCCGCGGTGTGGGGGCTGGTGCGCTCGGCGGAGTCCGAGCATCCCGGGCGGTTCGTCCTGCTCGACCTGGACGACGACGAGGACTCCGCGGCCGTCGCGCCCGCCGCGGTCACGGCCGCGCTGGCGGCGGGGGAGCCGCAGCTCGCCCTGCGCGCCGGTCGCGCGTTCGTACCGAGACTCGCGCCAGCCGCGCCAGCCGGCCCGGCTGGTGACGGCGTCCGCTGGGACCCGGCGGGAACCGTGCTGATCACCGGTGGGACGGGCACGCTCGGCGGGCTGGTCGCCCGGCACCTGGTCACCCGGCACGGCGTGCGCCACCTGCTGCTGGCCGGGCGGGGCGGGCGCGCCCCGGAGCTGGTCGCGGAGCTCACCGAGCTCGGGGCGAGCGTCACCGTGGCGGCGTGCGACGTGGCCGACCGCCGGGCGCTGGCCGACCTGCTCGCGGCGGTTCCCGCCGGCCGTCCGCTGCGGGCGGTCGTGCACGCCGCGGGAGTGCTCGACGACGGCGTCGTCACAGCCCTGACGGGGGAGCGGGTCGACGCCGTCCTGCGGCCCAAGGCCGACGCGGCGCTGCACCTGGACGAGCTCACCGTGCATCTCGACCTGTCCGCCTTCGTGCTGTTCTCCTCGGCCGCGGCGCCCTTCGGCAGCGCCGGCCAGGGCGCCTACGCGGCGGCGAACGCGCTCCTGGACGCGCTCGCCGCGCGGCGGGCCGCCCGTGGGCTGCCGGCCGCCTCGCTCGCCTGGGGGCTGTGGGCGCGGCGCAGCGCGCTGACGGCCGGGCTCGGTTCCGCCGACCTGCGCCGGATGGCCCGCACGGGGATGCGCCCGCTGGAGACGTCCGAGGCACTCGACCTGTTCGACCGGGCGCTGGCCGGGTGGCCGCCCACCCCGGGCGGCCCCGGCGCCGCTCCTGCCGTCCGGGACGCCGCGCTGGTTCCGGTGGGCCTCGACGGCGCCACGCTGCGCGCCCACGCGGCGGCCGGGACGCTCCCGGTGCTCCTGCGGGGTCTCGTCCCCGTCGCGGCGCAGGGCGACCAGACCGGGGCGGCGGGCACGGCCACCGGTCCGGGCGCGGTCGTCGGGCTGGCCGCGTTCACAGCGCCGGGCGCGTTCGCCCCGGCGGGTGCGTCGGACGGCCTGGTCCGCCGCCTGCGCGAGGTGTCCGCGCCCGAGCGGCACGACCTGCTCGTCCAGCTTGTCCGGGCGCACGCCGCGGCGGTGCTCGGACACGCCGCGGCCGAGGCGGTCGGCCCGTCCCGGGCGTTCAAGGACGCCGGCTTCGACTCACTGACCTCGGTGGAGCTGCGCAACCGGCTCGCCGCGGCGACCGGCCTGCGCCTGCCGGCGACGCTGCTGTTCGACCATCCCACCCCGGTGGCCGTCGCCGACCGGCTGCGGGCCGTCCTGCTGGACGACGCGCCGGACGCGCCGCCGGCGGCCGTGTCCCCGCCGCCGTCCCGGCACGCCGACGACGACGGCTCGGACGATCCGGTCGTGATCGTGGGCATGGGGTGCCGGTACCCGGGTGGGGTGTCGTCCCCGGCGGAGCTGTGGCGACTGCTGGCGGACGGCGTCGACGCGGTCTCGGACTTCCCGGTCGACCGCGGCTGGGACGTCGACGGGCTCTACGACCCGGAGCCCGGCCGTCCGGGCCGGTGCTACGTGCGGGAGGGCGGCTTCCTGCACGACGCGGGTGACTTCGACGCGGAGTTCTTCGGGATCTCCCCGCGTGAGGCGCTGGCCATGGACCCGCAGCAGCGGCTGCTGCTGGAGGTGTCCTGGGAGGCGCTCGAACGGGCCGGCCTCGACCCGTCGTCGCTGCGCGGAACCCCGACCGGGGTGTTCACCGGCCTGAGCTACCACGACTACGCCGCGGGCTCGCGGGCCGGGCAGGACTCGGAGGGCTACCTGCTCACCGGCAGCGCGGGCAGCGTCGCGTCGGGCCGGGTGGCGTACACGCTGGGCCTGGAGGGGCCGGCGGTGACGGTCGACACGGCGTGCTCGTCCTCGCTGGTGGCGCTGCACCTGGCGGTGGGCGTGCTGCGCTCCGGCGAGTGCACGCTGGCGCTCGCCGGCGGCGTCACCGTGATGGCCGGCCCGACGACCTTCGTCGAGTTCTCCCGGCAGCGGGGGCTGGCCCGCGACGGCCGGGTCAAGGCGTTCGCCGCGGCGGCGGACGGCACCGGATGGGGCGAGGGCGTCGGCGTCCTCGTGGTGGAGCGGCTCTCCGCGGCGCGGCGGCGCGGGCACCGGGTGCTGGCGGTGGTGCGGGGCAGCGCGGTCAACCAGGACGGTGCGTCGAACGGCCTGACGGCGCCGAACGGCCCGGCGCAGCAGCGGGTGGTGCGGGCGGCGCTGGCCGACGCGGGGCTCGGCCCGGAACAGGTCGACGTGGTCGAGGCGCACGGGACCGGGACGGTGCTGGGCGACCCGATCGAGGCGCGGGCGCTGCTGGCGACCTACGGGCAGGGCCGGCCGGCGGGCCGCCCGCTGTGGCTGGGGTCGGTGAAGTCGAACATCGGGCACACGCAGGCGGCCGCCGGGGTGGCCGGGATCATCAAGATCGTGGAGGCGCTGCGGCACCGGTCGGTGCCGAGCACCCTGCACGTGGACGCGCCGTCGCCGCGGGTCGACTGGGCCGCGGGCGCGGTGCGGGTGGCGACCGAGCCGGTCGCGTGGCCGCGGGAGGCGGGGCGGCTCCGCCGGGCGGGGGTGTCCTCGTTCGGGATCAGCGGCACCAACGCCCACGTCATCCTCGAGGAGGAGACCGACCACCCGGACGACGCGGCCGCGGACCCGGGGCCGCCGGTGGGCACCGCCCCGGCGGTCGTGCCGTGGCTGGTCTCCGCGCACTCCGAGGACGCGCTGCGGGCGCAGGCCGCGCGCCTGACGGCCCACCTCACCGGCGCTCCCGCCGCCGGGCCCGAGCTCGCGGCGGACGTCGGGTTCTCGCTGGCGACCGGCCGGGCCGCGCTGGCCTGCCGGGCCGTCGTCGTCGCGGACGACCTGGCGGGCGCGTCGCGCGGGCTGGCCGCGCTCGCGCGGGGCACGGCCGCCGCCGGGATCGTCCGCACCACGGTCCGGTCGCCGGGCCGGACGGCGATGCTCTTCACCGGTCAGGGCTCGCAGCGCCCCGGCATGGGCCGGGAGCTGTACGAACGCTTCCCGGCGTTTGCGCGCGCCTTCGACCTCGTCCGCTCGCACCTTGATCCGCACCTGGACCAGCCACTCGACGAGGTGCTCGCCGACGGGCCGCTGCTGGACCGCACCGACCACACCCAGCCCGCGCTGTTCGCACTCGAGGTCGCCCTGCACGACCTGCTGCGCTCCTGGGGCGTCGCCCCGGACTTCGTCGCCGGGCACTCCGTCGGTGAGATCGCCGCCGCCCATGTCGCGGGGGTGCTCTCGCTGGCAGACGCGTGCGCCCTGGTCACGGCACGCGGCCGTCTCATGGCGGAGCTCCCCGCGGGTGGGGCGATGGTCTCCGTACAGGCAACCGAGCGGGACGTCCTGGCATGGCTGGCCGAGGAGGAGGATCAGGCGGACCCGCCGGGCCCCGGCCGGGTGGGGATCGCCGCTGTCAACGGCCCCGACTCCGTCGTGATCAGTGGTGACGAGGACGCGGTGACCGCGCTCGCCGCCCGCGCCGAGGCCCTCGGACGCCGTACCCGCCGGCTCCGGGTGGCGCACGCGTTCCACTCCTCGCGGATGGACCCCATGCTGGCGGCCTTCCGGGAGGTCGCGGCCACGTTGCGGTACCAGGCGCCGGCCGTCCCGGTCGTCTCCACGGTGACCGGGCGGATCGCGTCCGCCGAGCAGCTGTGCGACCCCGACTACTGGGTGCGGCAGGCCCGCCAGCCGGTGCGCTTCGCCGACGCCGTCGCCTGCCTGCACGAGCGGGGGGCGACGACCTTCCTGGAGCTGGGGCCGGCCGGAGTGCTCTCCGGGATGGGACGCCAGTGCCTGGTGGACGGTGCCGCGGTGTTCGTCCCGGCGCTGCGGGCCGGCCGTCCCGAGGAGCACAGCCTGGTGACGGCGCTCGGCGAGGCGCATGCCAACGGCACCGGTGTCGACTGGGCTGCGTTCTTCGCGGGGGCACGGGTGATCGACCTGCCCACCTACGCCTTCCAGCGGCGGCGGTACTGGCTCGCCCCCGCGGCCGGTCCCGCCGGGTCGGGCGGCGCGGGGGTGTCGGCGGAGGACACCGCCTTCTGGGACGCGGTGGCGCGCGCGGATCTCGGCGCGCTGGCCGGCACGCTGGGCGTCGACGAGGACGCGCCGCTGCGCGCCGTGCTGCCGGCGCTGGCGTCCCGGCACCGGCGGCGGCGCGCGGCGGCCGACCTGGACGACCTGGTGTACCGGACGGTCTGGACGCCGCTGACCGTCTCCGCGCCGTCCGCGCTGTCGGGAACCTGGCTGGTGGTGGCCCCGGCCGGGCCAGCCGCCGGCGGCCTGGTCACCGAGTGCGCCGAGGCGCTGGAACGCCGGGGCGCCCGGGTGGTGCGGCTCACGGTGGGCGGCGCGGACATCGACCGGCGGCGGCTGGCCGGCCGCCTCGCCGAGTTCGTCGGGACGTCCACGCCCGGCGCCGCCGGTGCCGGTGCCGGTGCCGGTGCCGACACCGATGGTGCTGGCGTGGTCCGCGGGGTGCTGTCGCTGGTCGCCCTCGACACGGCGCCGCTCCCGGCCCATCCGGGGCTGCCCGCCGGACTGGCTGGCACCGTCGCGCTCCTGCAGGCGCTCGGCGACGCCGGTGTGGCCGCCCCGCTGTGGTGCGCCACCCGGGGGGCGGTCTCGACCTGGGGCACCGACCCGGTCACCGACCCGGAGCAGGCGCAGGTGTGGGGCCTCGGCCGGGTCGCCGCCCTGGAGACGCCGGCGCGGTGGGGCGGGCTGCTGGATCTGCCGCGCTCCCTCGACGAGCGCTCGGCCGAGCGGCTGGTGGCCGTGCTGGCCGGCACCACCGGCGAGGATCAGGTCGCGCTGCGGACCGCCGGGGCCTTCGGTCGGCGGCTGGTGCGCGCCGGCACCGGCGCGGGCGAGCGCCGATGGCACCCGCGGGGCACGGTGCTGATCACCGGCGGGACCGGTGCGCTCGGCGCGGCGGTCGCCCGCTGGTGCGCCGCGCAGGGCGCCGAGCGGCTGGTGCTGACCAGCCGGCGCGGGCCGGCCGCGCCGGGCGCCGCGGAGCTGGCGGAGGAGCTCGCCGTGCACGGCTGCCAGGTCACGGTGGCCGCCTGCGACGCGGCGGACCGGGCCGCGCTGGCCGGTGTTCTCGCGGCAATTCCGGCGGAATGCCCGCTCACCGCGGTCGTGCACGCCGCCGGCGCCGGCACCGGCGGCGTGCTGGAGGAGACGACCCCGGCCGGCCTCGCCGCCGTCGTCGCGGGCAAGGCCGCCGGCGCGGCCCACCTGGACGAGCTGCTGGGCGACCGGCCGCTCGACGCCTTCGTGCTGTTCTCCTCGATCGCGGGCACCTGGGGGAACGCCGGGCAGGGCGGCTACGCGGGCGCGAACGCCTACCTGGACGCGCTCGCCGAGCACCGCCGGGCCAGGGGCCGGCCCGCGACCTCGGTGGCGTGGGGAGCCTGGGCCGGCGCCGGGATGGCCGACGAACCCCGGGTCCGCGAGCGGCTGGCCCGGCACGGCCTGCCCGCGCTGGCCCCCGACGAGGCGCTGCGCGCGCTGGCCGAGGTGGTCGGCGGGCAGGAGCCCTGCGTCGCGCTGGTCAGGGTGCTCTGGGATCGGTTCGTCGCGGCGTTCCCCGCCGCCCGCCCGACCCGTCTCGTCGACGAGATTCCCGAGGCGCGCGCGGCGCTCGCCGGCATCCCCGGCGGCGGCACCGGTCTCGGGGGTGCCGTGGGCGGCGACAGCGCCGCGGCGTCGGAGAACGGCGGACCGCGGGCGGCGGGCGGGGCGTCGCTGCGGGAACGGCTCGGCGCCATGCCCGAGCACAGCCGGCACCGCGTCGTCCTGGAGCTGGTCCGGACGGAGGTCGCCGCGGTGCTCGGGCACGCGTCGGCCGAACAGATCCCGGCGGACCGGGCGTTCACCGATCTCGGTTTCGACTCCCTCGCCTCGGTCGAGACCCGCAACCGGCTCGGCCGTGCCACCGGGGAGCGGCTGCCCGCCACGGTCGTTTTCGACCATCCCACGCCGGACGCGCTCGCCCGGTACCTGCGCGGCCTGCTGCTGCCCGCCGAGGCGGTGGCGGACCCGGTGCTCGCCGGCCTCGGCAGCCTCGAGGCGGCGCTGGCCGCGGCGGAGCCCCCCGACGAGGTGCGGGCCTCGGTCGAGACCCGGCTGCGGGCCATCCTGCGCTCGCTCGCCGGGGCCGGGTCCGCCGGGCTGGACGAGGCGAGTGACGAGGAGATGTTCGATCTGCTCGGCAAGGAGTTCGGTTTTTCCTGAGTTCCCAGCCATCCCAGGACACCGCATCGATGCCCGAGGGCCAGGAGGAAGCTCGCATGTCGAACGAGGACCGGCTGCGCCATTTTCTGAAGCAGGCGACAGCCGAGCTTCGTCAGGCCACCCAGCGGGTGCGCGAGCTGGAGGAGGCCGACCGCGAGCCGATCGCGATCGTGGGAATGGCCTGCCGTTTCCCGGGCGGGGTGTCGTCCCCGGAGCAGCTGTGGGACGTCGTCTCCGGCGGGCACGACGCGGTGTCGGAGTTTCCG
>NZ_SJXI01000216.1:0-1346 GCF_004337455.1 Parafrankia sp. BMG5.11
CACACCCACCGACCCGGCATCGGCGTCGGATAGCACCTGAAGATCGGCGATCCGCGTGTCGGGGCGGGCCGCGATCGTGGTGAGGATTCGTTGTAGGAGAGCGAGGAAGCGCTCCGCGGTGCCCGGGTTGAACAGGTCAGTGGCAAAGCTCAGAGACCCAGTGAGGGTGTGCTGGGTCTCGTCCACGTAGATGTCCAGATCCGTCTTGACCGCTCCGAGGGAAGCGTGTTGTTGCCGAGCGGTGACTCCGGGGAGATTGAGCAGGTCGGGCCCGCCGGACAGGTTCTGGTAGGTGAGCATGACCTGGAAGACCGGGTTGCGGGCAGCGGACCGGTCGACGCCGACGGCGGACACGATGTGCTCGAACGGTGCGGCCTGGTGTGCGAGCCCATCCAGCACCGTTTGCCGGGCGCGCCCGAGGAGTTCGCTGATCGTGTGGTCGGGTCGGAGCCGGTGGCGCAGGGGGAGGGTATTGACGAAGTACCCGACCAGGTTCTCCAGGCCGTCCTCAGTGCGGCCCCCGACCGGGGAACCGATCACTACGTCGTCTCCTCCGCCGAGCGCGGAGACCGTCAGCGCGATCGCGGCCTGCACGATCATGAACATGCTCACGCCGTTGTGCTGCGCGGCGCCCCGCAACCCCGTCACAGTCTCGGACGCGACGGCGAACGCGGCATCACCGCCCTGGTGGGTGGGCTCGGCAGGGCGAGACCGGTCCAGGGTGATCGTGGACTCCGCCGGCGCGTCAGCGAGGGCATGACGCCAATAGCTCAAATGCTGAGCGAGTTCGGAATCCGGGTCGGCGGGATCCCCGAGGATGTCTCGTTGCCAGATCGCGTAGTCGGCGTACTGCATTTTCAGCGGCGCCCACCCCGGCTCACAACCGGCCGACCGGGCCTGGTAGGCGGTTGACAGGTCCCCCAGCAGCACCGGCAGCGACCACTCGTCCACCGCATGGTGATGCACCGCCAGCACCAGTACCCACTCCGTGCCAGCCTCCCGCAACAAGCCGGCACGGAAGGGAATGTCTGCCGCCAGGTCAAACCCCTGCCGCACGAAGTCGGCGATCCGTTCCTCTACGGCGTCACCCCCGGCACCGGAGAGATCCTCCGGGATCAGCGTGAGGCGAACGCTCGCGTCCTGGGCGGGGACGACCACCTGGCGCAGCCGCCCGTCGTCTTCAACAATCAGGGTTCGCAATGCCTCGTGCCGGGTGACTACATCCTTCACCGCAGCATCAAGTATGCCGACGTCCAGTTCCCCAGACAGGCGAAGCACCATTGGCACCACATACCGGCCCCCCGGCCCGCCCAGGCGATCAATCACCCAGAGGGCTTGCTGTCCGA
>NZ_SJXI01000217.1:0-2203 GCF_004337455.1 Parafrankia sp. BMG5.11
GCCACACAAGACACGCTCTAAGGCCCGTGGTGGTGAGCAGTTGCGGAAAAGGCGCCTTCAGGCGTCAGGTGGGAACCGGGAAGGCGAGCGGAAGCGAACCATTGGTGACAGGTCGAAACAGTATCGATGGCATCGAAAGCAGGGTCCAGTTGTTGCCCTGCGATAAGTCTGGCGGATACCTGCTTACTGGCCAGATGGTGCCCGGCCAAAAGATGGCGCGAGCCCGGTTCAGGCTCCAGTGTGAAACGTGGGAGATCCTCGCCCCGACACTCTCGGTCGTGGTTGGCGACCGGGGAGAGGGAGGGCCTCAAACAGCGGAATCTGTGAGAGGTAGAGTACCGTTGCGGGGCAGGAAGTCGGACCATCCCGTAATAGTGTTGAAGCCTGGTAACGCGGGTGGAGTGAAGGGGATGGGTTGCTCGGGGCCGCTGCTTCGTCAACCGGATTTGTCCGGGAGGAGCTGAGTGGGTGGGCCGAGCGGTCAGGGGAAACCGTTTAATATTTCCAAACTGCTTGTGTGGGAAGCCTGGAAGCGGGTGAGAGCCAACGGCGGTGCGGCAGGGATCGACGGGGTGACGGTCGAGCAGTTCGAGGCTGTTCTCAAGGACAACCTCTATGTTCTGTGGAACCGGATGTCGTCGGGGTCTTACTTTCCCTCCGCGGTCAAGGCTGTGGAGATCCCAAAATCAGGAGGCGGGGTGCGGGTTCTCGGTATTCCTACTGTCGCGGACCGGGTCGCGCAGACGGCGGCAGCCATGGTGTTGGAGCCGATCGTGGAGCCTATTTTCCACGACGACTCGTATGGTTACCGTCCGAGGCGGTCGGCGTGGGACGCGGTGGCGGTGTGCCGGAAGCGCTGCTGGCGGAGCAACTGGGTGGTTGATTTCGATATCCGGAGCTTCTTCGACAGCGTTCCGCATGACCGGATTCTGGCAGCCGTGGCGCACCATACCGACCTGAAGTGGCTCCTGCTATATGTGCAACGGTGGCTGGTTGCCCCGTCGTGCGGGCAGGACGGGTCGGTGATGAACCGGAGTCGGGGCGTTCCCCAGGGGGCCTCGATATCGCCGGTGTTGGCGAATCTCTTCCTGCATTATGCCTTCGACGCTTGGATGGCACGGGAGTTCCCGGCCGTCCCGTTTGAAAGGTACTGCGACGACAGCGTGGCGCACTGCGAGACCTTCGAAGAGGCAACACGGGTGCGTGACGCGGTCGCTGCGCGGCTGGCGGAGTTCGGGATGGAGCTACACCCGGACAAGACCCGCATCGTGTACTGCAAGGACACCGACCGGCGTGGCGATCATGAGGTCACGTCGTTTACGTTCCTCGGGTACACGTTTCGGCCACGGCTGTCCCGCAATCGGTGGGGGAAGCACTTCGTGAACTTCACCCCCGCGGTCAGCAGGGAAGCAGTCAGGCGGATGAGCCGGGAGATACGTTCCTGGCACTTCCCGCGGCGCAGCGACAAGTCGCTTCAGGATCTGGCACGCATGTTCAACCGCATCGTGCAGGGTTGGATCAACTACTTCGGACGCTTCTACAAGTCCATGTTGTATCCGCTCCTACAGCAGCTGAATACGAAGCTGGTGCAGTGGGCCACACGGAAATACAAACGGTTGAAACGCCGGGAACGTCGGGCGCGGCTCTGGCTACGGCGGATCGCGCGCCAGGAACCAGCACTGTTCGCGCACTGGCGGTTCGGCGCCTACCCCTGACGGCTGAGCAATGGGAGCCGGATGAGTCGAGAGGTTCATGTCCGGTTCTGCGAGCGGCGGCGGGTGAGATTCCCGCCGCCGACTCTCCTGGTCGTGCACTGCGTGAGGGAAAGACAGGCCCGCGCGGTGCTCGCCGATATCCGGAGGCGTCTGGGCGAGTGCGGCTTGGAACTCAACGAGGCCAAGACCCGGATCGTCTACTGCGCGGACGACGGCCGGAAACAGCCCTGGGACGGGCCGACCGGATACGACTTCCTCGGATACACGTTCCGAGGACGTACGGTCCAGCGGCGTCGCGACGGCCGGCTGTTTGTCAGCTTCACGCCCGCGATCAGTGACCAGAACGCCAAGAAGGCACGTCGAGCGATACGCCGGTGGAGAATCCACGGGCAAACGACCCGGACCCTCGAGGACCTGGCAGCGATGATCAACCCGGTGACCAGGGGCTGGATCAACTACTTCGGGGCGTTCAGGCGCTCCGCGTTGTA
>NZ_SJXI01000218.1:0-1844 GCF_004337455.1 Parafrankia sp. BMG5.11
GCCACACAAGACACGCTCTAAGCCGTATCGGGCGGGCGGGTCCGGTTGGCGCTCGCGGGCAGTGGCAGCGGACCGGGTGGGGCGAGGTAGTGGCCCTGCGCCTGGTGCACGCCCGCGCCGATCAGGACACCGAGCTCCCGCGCGGTCTCGACCCCCTCTGCGAGGACCAGGCTGCCTGTCTCCTGGGCGAAGTGCACCAGCGCGGCGGCGAGCGCGCGCCGCGCCGGATCAGCGTCGATCCGCCGGGTGAGACACTGATCCATCTTGATGAAGTCGGGCTGGAGCTGCACAAGATGATGCAGGCTGGCGTAGCCGGCACCGACGTCGTCCACGGCGATCCGGACTCCTTCACGGCGCAGGACGCCCAGCGCGCAGCGGACCGACGGATAATCCTCGACCCTGTCACCCTCGGTGACCTCGACAACGAGTCGGTCGGCCGGGATATCGGCGATCGCATCCGCCAGCCGCCCCGAGAGGATCGTGGCCGGTGAGGCATTGACCCCGAGCCCGAACTCGGGGGGCAGGCAGGTGAACGCGCGCAGCGCCGACCGGATCGCGGACAGTTCGAGTGCGGGGCCGAGGCCCACGGCGGCGGCGTCGGCGAACCAGCGCTCGGCACCACCCGAACCGGGCGGGAACCGGGCAAGCGCCTCAGCCCCCACGCAGTCGAGCGACGGCAGGTCGAAGACCGGCTGGAAGACCATCGTCGGGCCACCGCTGTCGATCAGCCGCCAGATCCGCCACCACGCCGCCTCCCGGTACTCCCCGCCGGACCGCCGATCGGAGATCGAGGCGGAGAGCACCTCTGCCAACAAGGCCAGCGAACGCGTCTTGCGAGCGGGCATCGCCACGTCGGCGTCGCGGCTCAGGCAGCACAGCATCCCGTACGGACGGCCGTCCGCCAGGGTCACCGGAACTCCGATGTACGAGCCGACCTCGGGCCGGCCGGCCAGCGGCCCCCCGGTCGCCTCCACCCCGGTCGCCGCCGTCCCCGTCACCTCCGTCGCCGTCCCGGACGTCACCGCCTCCGGGCGGATCCTGCCGACGACCGGAAGCGGGCGTTCGGCGAGAGCATGCGAGCGGTGCGGGCCGGGATGGTGCACCGTCGAGCCGGGGTGGACACCGAAGGCCGCGGCGTCGCCGTCGCACGCCTCGATCACCTGGGCTCCCCCGATCAGCCTGGAGAACCAACAGAGATCCATGCCCAGGCGGCGACGGGCGGTGGCGAGCAGCCCGGCCACCGGGTCCGGTTCGGCCGGATCCCACCGGGACGGCGGCGTGGCGCCGCCGCGACCACAGGCATCGGTCACGTGCACCTCCCCACGCGGCACTCGCCAGCATGTTTCCCACGCGTCCACCAGGAACACGTCGCCCGGGCCACAGTTCCGATCGCCGAGTGGAGTCCACGCCCGCGGTGCACGAATAGCGATCGTCTAGTGACCCGCCGGAGTGGCGGTCCGTGACGCAAAGCGACCACCACGTGATCCTTTTCGAGAACAGCGAAGAATTTGACGAGGAGATACGCGATGGCCGCGCGCCCGGCTGTGACCGACGCGGAGTCCCCTGTCTGCGGGGGCGCGGGGCTCTTCTCGCGGGGTTCCAAAGCCGTATCCGACCAGCGGAGCCGTACCGGCCAGCCGGCGGAGAGCCGCCCGGATCATCGGCCGGGAAAAGGTCCGGAAATACAGGTGGGGGCTGCTCCCGGCCACAGCCAGAAACAGCCCCCACCAAAAGAAGTCCGGCGGCGTCCTACTCTCCCACGCGGTCACCCACGCAGTACCATCGGCGCTGAAGGGCTTAGCTACCGGGTTCGGAATGGAACCGGGCGTTTCCCCTTCGCCAAA
>NZ_SJXI01000219.1:0-1577 GCF_004337455.1 Parafrankia sp. BMG5.11
CAAGATTCAGGACAGGTACTGATGCGTACGCCGTTCGCCTTTCAGTCGATGAAGTATGCGAACAGTGCACGCATTCTGTCAAGGTGGTGTTGGATGGCCTGGTGAAGCGGCGATCATCTGTGGAGACCACCCTGCGGTCCGACTCGCCTGGGTCCAGGGCCGTACTTCCGGCGGATCCGCCGGATCCGCCGGATCCCGCGTCCTCGGGCGAACCGGTCGCGCCCGGATCGGTGCGCTGGTGGGTGGATCGCGCGGCGGTCGAGGCCCGGCGCAAGCCCCGCGCCGGGGGCCTGTCCACCGCGCGCATCATCGACACCGCGCTGGAGATCCTCCGGGAGGGCGGACTGGACGCGCTCTCCGTGCGGGCCGTCGCCGTGCGGCTCGGCACCAGCGCCGGATCCCTCTACCGGCACATCGCCAGCCGCGAGGAACTCGTCGCGCTGATCGCCGACCACGTCATGGGCGACATCCGCCTCGACCGCACCGGCCGGGGATGGCGCGCCGACGTCGAGGCGCTCCTGCGCGAGATGCGACGGGTCTTCCTCGAACAACCCCTCCCCCCGTCCGCGACCAGAGGGGAGGCGTACGGGCCGAACATGCTCCGCGTGGTCGACGCCGCCCTCGGACTCTTCCTGGAGGCCGGACTGACCAACGAGCAGGCCGCCTACGCCACCTCGACCACACTGAAATTCGTCGCCGCCGCCACCAGCATCCAGCGCAGTGCCGCCAGCCAGGCGACGGGCCGAAAAGCCGGAGGCGCCGACTTCGGCCAGCTTCTCGACGCGCTGCCCGCCAGCCAGTTCACCGCCCTACGCGTGGCCGGACCGATCTACGCGGACATCTCCGCCGACGATGTCTTCACCCAAGGCATGGCGATTCTCCTCGACGGCGTGGCCAGCCGACGCCCCGACAGGTGGTGAGCGTCGCGTCGGTCATCGCGAACGGCCGCCGGTCAGCGTCCAGGACGGTGCCCGAGACCATCGTCGCGGCCAGCAGCGTCGGGTGCACCGGTCCGACGCCCACGACGCCCACGCGATCATCAACGCCGCGAGGCCCCCGCGTAACATCGGCACCGACAGCTTCCCCGCCCATCAGGCCGGCTGGCTGACCAACCAGTCCGAAACGGAAGCTGTCGCATTGCCGCGCGAGAGGGCGAGTAGCTGCGCCGAATGTGCTCGACAACGCCTGTCGACCTGTTGTAGATGGGATACGGATCGTCACAGCTGGTTTTCCGCAATGCCGTCGCCGTCAGACGGTGTCTGAACCCCTTCAGTACCGCCCCGACCTGCTACGGGGCTTCCTGGCCGGAACCGGCCTACAACTCGAACCACCATAGCCGGTCACCTCACGAGTACAACATCAGTAAAGCCACCCATCGAGTGGCCGACCAGCACGTCACCGGGTTCGCTCACTTCAACGACCGCGTCGCGGTAGCGGGCGAGAGTGGCGTCCTCGTCGACGCGCTTACCGTGGCCGGGAAGATCGATAGCTACTGACGATTAATGCGTGGTGTTAATGCTCCCGGTGATAGTCGCGGGTGTGCGGGTAAACCCTTTGTATGAGGTATGCGACGGGTG